>NZ_JBQQBW010000047.1:0-52428 GCF_052245415.1 Streptomyces sp. 8N706
GCCGGGGAGGGAAGTCGTTGGTGACGATCAGGGTCTTGTCCATCGCCTGCCGACAGTAGCGGGTCGCCGGAGCGGGCCCCGCACGGGCTGAGCCCTCCGCCCCTGACCGCCCTGCACCGACCGCGCCCCGCCGTCTCCCCCGGCCCGTACCCCGCCCCCTTCGCCGCACGGCACCGGCCACCCCCGACCCTGACCGCGCCCCCCGTACGCCACGCCCGCCCGTGCCTCGTGGCCCGTACGCGGCCACGCCCGGCATGATGCACCGAGCACCGCAGAACGACATGGAACAGGACGAGGCGACCATGGCAGACGGCAGGACCCGTAAGCGCATGGACCGCCCGGCGAGCGCGACGCAGGCCTTGCCGCCCGCGCAGGAGGCGCTCATCGCCCCGGCGGGAGGGGCGGAGGGGAGCGCCGGCCGGCGCGGCGGGCGTACGGGCACGGACGGGGCGCGTCGCGGCCTCCGGACGCGCCCGCCGGGCCCGGGGCGCGCGCTCGCCCGGCCGGTGGCGGTGTGGGCGGTCACCCGCGCCGTGCTGCTGCTCTGCGTGTTCAAGGTCGTGGGCCTGCCCGGTCCGGATGTCACCGGCGACATCACGGTGATCTACCAGGGCTGGTACGAGGTGCTGCGGACCGGCACCTTCCCCCTGGACGACGTGACCTGGCAGTACCCGCCCGCGGCCGCGCTGCCCGTCCTCTCCCCCGCCCTGCTGCCGTTCCTGGACTACTCCTCCGCCTTCTTCGTGCTGGCCTGTCTGGCCGACGCGACGGTCCTCGCCCTGCTGCTCCGGGCCGGCCGGGCACCCGGCCGACAGCTCACCGGGGCCTGGGTGTGGGTCGCCGGAGCCCCGCTGCTCGGGCCCACCGCGTACGCCCGCTACGACGTGATGGTGACGGCCGTCGCCGTGGCCGCGCTCCTCGCCCTGCGGCGCCACCCGCGTACGGCGGGGGCACTCATGGCCTTCGGCGCGCTGCTGAAGGTCTGGCCGGTCCTGCTGCTCGCCGGGGTCCCGCGCGGCGGACGCACGCGCGCGTGCTGGAGGGCGGCCGCGGCCACCGGGGGCGCCGTCGTCCTGCTCGCCGCCGCGGCCGTGCCGGGCGCCTTCGGCTTCCTCACCGCCCAGCGCGACCGGGGCACCGAGGTCGAGTCCCTGGGGGCCCTGGTCTTCCATGTGGCGCGGCACTTCGGCTGGGAGGGCCGGGTGCTGCTCAACTACGGGTCGGTGGAGTTCCTCGGTCCCTACGTCACCGTGGTCAGCCGCCTCGCTCTCGCCCTCACCGTGGCGGCCTTCGGCTGGCTGCTGCTGTGGCGGCTGCGCGCGATGTCCCGGCGGTACGGGGACCGGCGCGCGGAGGGTCATGCACCACTGTCCACGCCGTACGACGCCGCCTTCGCCGCCGTCCTGCTCTTCACCACCACGAGCCGGGTGATCAGTCCCCAGTACATGCTGTGGCTGGTCGGCCTCGCCGCGGTCTGCCTCACCCTGCGCGGCAGCCGCCAGGGGCTGCCGGCGGTGCTGGTGCTGGCCGCGACGGCGACCACACTGCTGGAGTTCCCGGTCTGGTTCTCGCACGTGGTCGCGAGCGACCTGCCGGGGATCGCGCTCCTGGCACTGCGCAACGGGCTGCTCGTCGCCGCCACCCTGGTGTGCTGCCGCCGCCTGTGGCTGATGACGTCGGCCACGGTCGGCCCCGCTCGCCGCCCCGGCACGGCCTCCCCCGGCGGCTCGGCGGGGGTCCCCCCGCCGGAGGCCGGGGAAGTGCCCCCACCCGCGTTGCCCGAGCGGCCGAGCAGGCGCCCTACGCGGCCGGTCCGGCGCCTTGCGGCTGACGGCACCGGGCCACCTCGCTACCGGGCGGACCCCGACTGACGCGGCTGGGGCGTGTAGCCGCGCCACTGCGCGGTGAAGTGCGCCAGGTCCACGCCCAGCACCTCGCGCAGCGCCCGGTCCACGGCGTCCTCGCGCTTCTCCGCCCCGCCGATCGCCCGATAGAGCTCCCGCAGCCGGTCCTCACCCCAACGGTCGGCGATCATCCGGCAGGCGAGCCAGCCGCCCTCGTAGGCGACCGCCTGCCTGTTGCCGGGCCCCGCGAAGCCGAAGTCCTCGTCGCGGGGCAGGTGCCGGGGCAGCCGCCCCGCCGCCGCCTCCTGGGTGAGTCCGGGGGCGGCCTCCCGCGCCGTACGGCCCGTGCCGCGGTAGCCCGCCCAGTCGGCGAACCCCTCGGACAGCCACAGCGGGGTGGTGGCGGAGGTGTGCGCGCGGGTCGCCACATGGGCCGTCTCATGGGTCAGCACCACGTGCTGCCCGAACTCGCCCAGCCCGGCGTACGCCTCCGGATTGACGATCACCCGGTCCGCGGGCGCGTGCCGTGACGCCCCCGCCTCTCCCGTCGTCACCGCCGCCGTCCTCCGGTAATCAGCAGCGGGCGCGCCCAGCAGCTCCCCCATCCCCGCCGGCGACCGCGGTACGAGGACCATCACCCGGCGGGCCCAGCGGCCCCGCCAGGCACCGTCCACGGCCGGTACGGCGCGGTCGGCCGTCCGCGCCAGCCGGCGCAGCCGGTGCGCGTCCTGGCCGACGCCCAGCACCAGGCTGTGCCTGCCACGGGCGACGTCGACCTCGCCCTGCTCCCAGAGTTGGCGAGCCGGGTGCTCACCATCGGCCGACCAGGGGTCCTCGGCCGCGACGTACCAGCGGCCGTCCCGCTCGGTGAGCGTCAGCCGCCGCACCGCGGTCACCGGGGCCGTGTCGTATCCCTCGATGCCGTAGCGGAGCTGGACTTCGGCCGCGATGCGCCGGCCCTCGCCCCGGGCGGGTTCGAATCCGCCGGTGCGGGTGAGCCGGTACCGCCACTCCCGCAGCGGCACGTCCGCGAGGTTGTGGAAGAGCCGCCGCTGTCCGGCCCGGTAGCCGGTCGCCCGCGGGTCGGTGGCGGCCAGGAAGCGATCGGCGTCCCGGTCCAGCAGCGCCGCGGAACGCCGGTCCAGCATCCGCTGGACGGCCCGCTCGGTGCCGCCCCGGCCCTCGGAGGAGCCGCAGGCGGCCAGCGCCCCCGGCAGGATGAGGAACAGCGCCAGGGACAGCGCGGCCCAGCATCTCGCCCCGGTTCTCCGTTCCGCCACGCCGTCGATCGTACGGGCGAGACGGCCGCGGTCCGTACGCGCCGGACCGGTCGTACGGGTCGGACCGGTCGTACGAGTCAGACCCGGGTGACCGTGGGGCCGGGAATCATGGTCACCGGGTCGTAACGCACCTGGGCGCCGGGGTAAGGAGCGTGGACCACCTGCCCGTTGCCCATGTACATCCCGACGTGGCTGGCGTCGTCGTGATAGGTGACGAGGTCACCGGGCCGGGCCTGGGAGAGCGGCACCTGGCGCCCCGCATGGCGCTGGCCCTGCGAGGTCCGGGGGATCGCCACCCCGGCCTGGGCGTACGACCACTGGGTCAACCCCGAGCAGTCGAAGCCGCCCGGCCCCGCCATTCCCCAGACGTACGGCCGTCCGACGGCCGCGCGGGCCGCCGCCACGGCAGCCGCGGCACGGGAGGAGGACGGGCCCAGATCCGAGAATCCGCCGAAGGGGCCACCGGCACGGGAGCCGGCGCGCGAGGCCCGGCCGTACGCCTCCCGCTGCTCGGCGGTGAGGGAGTTGAGCAGCCGGCGGGCGGTGGCGAGCCGGCGCTCCACGGCCTTCTTGTGCCGGGCGACCTCGGCGCGGCTGCGCTCGAACTCGGTGAGTTTCCCGGCGGCTTCCTCGCGCTCCTGCCGCAGGGAGCGCTGGCCCTCCTGGAGGGCGCGCAGCCGGCCGGCCTGGTGGCTGCTGATGCGGTCCAGGGTGGACGCCTTGGCGAGATAGCTCTCCGGGTCCTCGGAGAGCAGCAGGGCGACGGCCGGGTCGAGACCGCCGGAGCGGTACTGGGCACCGGCGACGGCGCCCAGGCCGCTGCGCATCCGGTTGACCCGCTCCTGGGCCCGGGCGACCTCGTCCTGGATCTGTCCGACCTGCTCGCGCAGCCGGTCGCGGCGCTCGCTCGCCGCGTTGAACTTCTCGGTGGCCCGCTCCGCCTGCTCGTACAGCCGGTCCACCTTGGACTTCACATCGGCCGCGGTGTCACGCGGGTCGGCGCCCGCGGGCGCGGCCGACAGAGCCGCCGCCGCGGTCGCCGCGGCGGCGGAGAGGACCGACACCCGGGTCGTCGTATGGGTGAGGTTCGACGGCGAGGGACGGCGATGGGATGCCACGGGAAGCCGCACTCCCTTCCACGGTGTGCAGCCCCTGCCGCCCGGTCGGGCGGATCTTCATCCGGGAACTGCGCTCGCAGACAGTAGCGGTGCGACTGCGGAGCGTCCAAAGTGCGTTCCGGACACGGAAAGTGATGCCCCGCCGGAGACGCAGGTCACCGGCGGGGCGTGGAGTCAGCGGGGTGGTTGCGATTCGCCCGGATGGACGGTCCCTCCGCCGGGGCGTCAGATGCGGACGCCCGTCTGGAACGGCATGTTGCCGATGGCCTCGAAACGCACGCTCGCGCCGGGCTTCGGGGCATGCAGGATCTGACCGTTGCCCGCGTACAGGCCGACGTGGTGCTGGTCGCCGTAGAAGATGACCAGGTCGCCCGGCTTGAGTTCGCTCTGGCCGATACGGGTGCCGGCGTTCGCCTGGTCCTGCGACATCCGGGGCAGGGACACCCCGGCCTGGGAGTACGCCCAGGAGGTCAGACCGGAGCAGTCGAAGGAGCTCGGCCCGGTCGCGCCCCAGACATAGGGCGAACCGATCTTGGTCTTGGCGGCGGCGAGGGCGGCGGCGGCGCGCTGCGAGTCCGCCACGTCACTGCCCAGGTTCACACGGCTGTTGGCGCGGTTGGCACGGGCCTCGGCCGCGGCGAGCGCCGCCTTCTCCTTGGCCGTCAGGGAGTTGAGAAGGGACTGGGCCTCGGAGAGCTTGCCCTGGATCTCCTTCTTCTTGGTCCCCAGCGCCTCGCGGGTGTCGGCCAGCTCCTCGAGCTTCTGGGACGCCTCCTCGCGCTGCTGCGTGAGCGAGCGCTGCTTGTCGGCGATCTTCTGGAGCGCGTCGGCCTGCTTCGTGCTCAACTGATCCAGGGTGGAGGCCCGGTCGAGGTAGCTGTCCGGGTCGGAGGAGAGCATCAGCTGCACGGACGGGTCGATACCGCCGGAGCGGTACTGCGCGGTCGCCATCGAACCCAGGCCGTTGCGGAGCTCGTTCAGCTCCTCCTGGCCGCGGGCGACCTTGTCCTGGAGGTCGCCGACCTGCTCCTCGAGCTTCTGCTGCTTCTCCTTGGCGCCGTTGTACTTCTCCGTGGCGACCTCGGCCTCTTCGTACAGCTTGTCGACCTTGGCCTTGACCTCTTTCTTGGTCGGCTTGGGGTCGGCGTGCGCTGCCTGGGACGTGAGAGCGACTGCGGCGGCAGCGGTTGCGGTGAGCACTGACACGCGGGTGCGGCTCGGCTGCTTGGGTCGACGGTGGGACGCCACGGGGGCGAGCTCCTTCTTCCTCCAGCCGCCTACCGGGTGAGTGGGGGGTTGTTAAACCCCGGCTCCGGGTGCCCCGGCCTCCCCCTGAAGCCTGCAGAACACCGCGGACTCGGCGGTTCCTCCGCTGACATCCCGGATGGATGATCAACCGCGCGAAGGTTCGGGGCCTGACCCTAGTGACCTTCTTGTGATCGGTTCAAATCCTGATGCGAAAAAACTCTGTTGTGCCGCGCATTCTTTACAAACGTCATACAGCCAGTAGTGAGCGCCTGACACTACGTTCCATCAATTCGGGCATTGAACCCAAGAGTTGCTCAGGTGCGCGAAAGCCGCTTCAGCAGCAGAGCGGACGCAACCGGGCGGGCGCCCGCGCGCGCCACACCGTCGGCCACCTCGCGGTCCGTGGAGACCACGACGACCGGACGGCCGGGCGGCTCGGCCCGTACGAGCCGGCGGATCAACTCGTCGGCGGTCTGCCCGGGTTTGCTGAAGAGCACCCGGACTCCCCGCGGCGGCGCCAGCAGCACCGGCGCGGCCAGCTCCGCACCGTCGAAGACACAGGTCATCTCCGCGCCGGTCTGGGCCGCGAGGACGGCCAGGCCGCCCAGCAGCCGCAGCCGCTGCTTCTCCAGCGGCATGGTGGGATATCCGGTCTTGGTGACGTTGTAGCCGTCGACCACCAGATGCGCCTGCGGCAGCGCGAGCAGCTGGTCCAGCAGCGCCGGGTCGGTGTCGGACAGCGCACGGCTCGCGATGTCCTTCGGAGTCATCCTCCCCGGCTCCACCGCGTCCACGGTGTCGGCGGGATGCATCGACGCGGGCGGCAGTGCCAGCTCGCGCCGGAGCCCCTGCGCCGCGTCCAGCACCGTGTCCAGCAGCAACCGCACCCGCATGTCCTCCACGCTGCGACCCTCGCGCACGGCCCGCCGACTCGCCTCCAGGGCCCCCTCCGTCTCCGCGAGGCGCGCCTTGAGCCGCCGGGCCTCGCTCTCGGCGGTGGCCCTGTCCGCGGCGGCGGCGGACCGTACGGACTCCAGCTCGGCCACGGCCTTGCGCACCGCCGCCTCCCCGCGCCGTACGTCACTGACGGCGCTGCGCAGCTTGCGGTGCAGCCCGTCGGTCTCCTTGCGGGCCGCGTCCAGCTCCGCGCGCATCCGGTCGGACTCGGCACGGGCCGCGGTACGCGCCTCGGCCAGCTCCTCCCGCAGCCGCCGCACCTGGCGCGTGGCGTCCTCCTCCGCCCGCTCGGCCTGGGCCCGCTGCGCCTCCTCGCCCGCGGCGGCGACCAGCTTGACCCAGCCCTGCGGGCGCAGCACATACGCCGCCGCTGCCACATCCAGCGGATCGGCGGCGGCGGGCGGCGAGCCCGACTCCAGGGCCTCGGCCAGCTCGGGCTGCGCCTCACGCAGCCGCTCGCCGATGCGCTGCCGGAACAGTGCGTGACTCTCCAGCGCGGCGGCCATGGCATTGCCCGCGAACTTGGCCCGGCGGGTCGGGGTGAAACGGGCGTACTGTCTCAGCTGGGCCGGGAGTTCGGCCATGGTGAGGCCGCCGAAGGCATCCGCGGCGAGCGTGACGACCTTGCGCCGTACGCCCTCGGGCAGCGGGCGGTCGAGCACCTCAGCGGGACCGGCGGCCTCATCGGCCCCGCCGGCGCCCTCGCTACGCTCCACCACCTGTCACCGCTCCGTTCTCAGGCGTTCGCGCCCGGACGGTCCACCAGCTCGATCTGGTCCACCGCGTTGCACCAACGGCAGCGCACCGACTCGATGGTCTCACTGACCACCTCGCGCTCCTCGATCCTCGGCTCCCCGGCCAGGTCGAGGTGCACATACTCGACGGCCCGGGTCGAGCGGGTCACATCGAACCGGGTGAGATTGCCGCACAGGGTGCAGCGCCACCGGGTGTCGGCCGTCGGCTGGGGAACGCCCATCGTGTCGTCCTCGTCCTCATCGCTTGCTTGCTCGTCCGCAGTGCGCCGTCGAACTGCGGGAGTGCTTTCCGTAACCCTACGGCCTGCGGGGCGGAGGGCGCCGGGGCCGGGCGGCGCCACCGGGCACGGCGAGGCGCTCTGTGCAGGTTGATCCAGTTAGGCCATGCTCTGCTCATGATCCCCAAGGCGCTCAGGACGAAGCAGGAGGTGATGGGCGCGTTGCGGGCCGCACGCGGCGGGCCCGTGGTGACGTACGCCCTCCTCGGTCTCTGCTGTCTGATCTTCGCCATCGGACCGGCCTCCGGTCTCGACCCCGCTCACAGCTCCGAAGGAGACCTGCTGGCGGCGCAGACCGCCCATTTCGAACGCTGGGGGGTGATTCCCAGCGAGCTCCTGGCCGGGTCCCCGCGCGCGCTGCTGACCCCGCTGACCGCCCTGTTCGTCCACGGGAACTGGCTGCACCTGCTGGGCAACATGCTCTTCCTTTTCGTTTTCGGCGGGATGGCCGAGGAGCGGATGGGCCGGTTCGCCTTCGCGCTGTTCTATCTCACCGTCGGCTGTCTGGCCCTGGCCGGCTACGCGGCCGTCCACGCCGACTCCGCCCAGACCCTGGTCGGGGCGTCCGGCGCGATCTCCGGAGTGCTGGGCGCCTTTCTCTACCTCTTCCCCGGAGCGCGGGTGACCAGCCTCTTTCCGTTCCTCTTCTTTCTGCCGCTCCGCTTCCCGGCCTGGATGGTGCTGATCTTCTGGTTCGTGCTCCAGTGGCTGGCCGCGGGCAGGGCCACGGACCAGCCGGGGGTGGCCTATCTGGCCCACCTCATCGGCTTCTGCCTCGGCTTCCTCTACGCGTGGGCCCGTTACCGGGGGGAGCGAGAGTGGCGCGGAGCGCCGTCCGCCCAGGGGGGCGGGGGGCCACAGGAGCGCTGAGGGGGTGGTCGTGGGAGAACGCCCAGGGGCTGAGGCAGCGGCGCGGAGCGCCGTCGGTCGCGGGCTAGAGTGAGCAGCCCAGTCAGGGCGACCGAGGGAGACAGCCAGCCGTGATCACCGCGATCGTGCTCATCAAGACCAGCGTGGACCAGATCCCCGAGATCGCCGAGTCGATCGCGGCGCTGGAGGGGGTCAGCGAGGTCTATTCGGTCACCGGCACGTACGACCTGGTGGCCATGGTCCGGGTGGCGCGGCACGACGATCTGGCGGACGTCATCCCCGGCCGGATCAGCAAGATCCCCGGCGTGGCGGCCACGGACACGCATGTGGCTTTCCGCACGTACTCCCAGCACGACCTCGAGGCCGCCTTCGCGATCGGCCTCGACGCGTAGCCGTCTGCCGCTGCGGGCCTTCGGCGCCTCCCGCGCCCCGGACGTCCGGTCTCCAGCGGGGCCCGGGAAGGCCTCCGCGGTGCTGGGTTCCGTCGTGCGGTCCGCGGGACGGCGGCTCCGCCGAGACCGCTCGGGGTACGCGCCGTGACGGGCCCCGCCGGGGTTCAGGCCACGGTCGTGCCACGGTCCGGGACGCAGCGGCCGTCCTCCGTGCGGTAGCTCCAGCGGGCGCCGTCGCGGACGAGTTGCTGCACCGCGTCGGCAAAGCGGTCGATGTGCTCGTCCGGGGTCCCGGCGCCGAAGCTGACGCGGATGGCGTTCAGCGACGGTTCACCGGGGGCCGCGTCCGGCGCCCCGCACTCCCCCGGGGGCTCCGGCTCCCCGCCGAGCAGGGTCCGTACGAGCGGGTGCGCGCAGAAGAGGCCGTCGCGCACCCCGATGCCGTACTCGGCGGAGAGCGCGGCCGCGAAGTGGGAGCTGTTCCAGCCCTCCACCACGAAGGAGATGACGCCGACCCTCGGAGCGTCCTCCCCGAACAGCGACAGCACCTTCACCTCGGGCACCCTCGCCAAGCCCTCCCGCAGGCGTGCGAGGAGCCGCTGCTCCCGCGCGACCAGCGCGTCGAAGCCCGCCTCGGTCAGCGCCTTGCAGGCCGAGGCGATGGCGTGGACGCCGATGACGTTCGGCGAACCGGCCTCGTGGCGGGCCGCGGTGGTGTGCCAGTCCACGTCCACACCACCGTCGGCGCGCCGGCTGACCGTGCGGCTCGCGCCGCCGCCCGCGAGGTACGGCTCGGCGTCCCGCAGCCAGTCGGCACGGCCCGCCAGCACCCCCGAGCCGAACGGCGCGTACAGCTTGTGTCCGGAGAAGGCGACCCAGTCGACGTCCAACGCGCCGATGTCCACCGGGTGGTGCGGGACGAGCTGCGCGGCGTCCAGCACGATCCGCGCGCCGCGCGCATGGGCCGCCGCCGCCAACTCCCGTACGGGCCACAGTTCACCGGTCACATTGGACGCCCCCGTCACGCACACCAGCGCAGGGCCGTAGGGCTCCCGCGCGGCCAGGGCCCGCTCCAGAGCCTCGACAGCCTGCTCCGGTGCGCGCGGCGCGCCCAGGTAGGTGACGTCGACGCCCGCACGCTGCTGCCACGGCAGCAGGGAGGCGTGGTGCTCGGTCTCGAAGACGAACACCCGGGTGCCGTGCGGAAGGGCGGAGGCCAGAAGGTTGAGGGAGTCGGTGGTGGAGCGGGTGAAGACGACCTGGTCCTCGTCGCGGCAGCCCAGGAACCGGGCGACGGCGGCGCGGCTGTTCTCGAAGAGGTCGGTGGACAGCTGGGAGAGGTATCCGGCGCCGCGGTGCACGCTGCCGTAGTACGGGGCGTAGGCGGCGACGTCGTCCCAGACGCGCTGCAACGCCGGTGCGCTCGCCGCGTAGTCGAGCGCCGCGTAGGTCACCTCACCGCCGGTGACGAGCGGTACGAGCACATCCCGGCCGAGAACCGGCAGCGGACCGTCCGTCGCCCCAGGGGCGGGATCGGCGGAGGCGGCGGACAGAGCGGCGGAGGCCGCGGGGGCGGCAGGGCGTGCGGACATGGCGGAGTCTCCTCGGAGTACCGGCGAAATGGCTCGACAACGCACGCGGCGACATGAGTCGGGGCGTACGGGACATGGCCTCGACGCGCCGCTGAGACGGCACGGAGGTGTGAAGGGGCCTTCGGCCCGAGGGCGTGTTTCGAAAGTAGCGCCGTCCGCCCGAAGGGCGGGGGTCGCGGCGGCTGGTGCGTGCGATCGCAAGGCGGAGGGTCGTCCTCGTACTGGGCGTACTCGGACGAGCCCGACAACGCAGCGAGCGTGCGTGCCAGGCGTCGCGGGCCTGGGGGCACCTCCCGGACGGAGTCTGGGGGAGGGACTTTCGAAACACGCCCTAGCGCATTCGCTGACTCACAGAGATCTCCCTCGACCACCAGGACCCCTGGATCGCGAGGGGTCCGCGCTTGCCGCAGACCTTGCTGACTGCGACCTGGTCATCACCCGGGGCACCCCGCCACGGACGGAGGGTTGCCGGACAGCGAGCCGGGGCCTGTTGCGCTGTCACTCGTGACCTGACGGGAATTATGCCAGGTCATCAACGGTGGGCAACTCGTGTCCGGATGACGGACATACGGGTCCGGCAACGGATGCGCGAAGGGGCCCGGGAAGAGCCGGGGCCCTTTCGTCGGTGCGGTTCGTCGGTGCGGTTTCGTCGGTCCGGTTGCGTCGGTACGGCGGGAGTCGTCCGACCGGCCGGACAGGACCGCAGGACCACACCGCAAAGACGCAGGCAGGACCCCGCCGGCCGTCAGCGGGGGACTGTCACCACCCCGCAGCCTTCGGCGGACGGCTTCACCACCACGGCGACACCGCGCTCGGCAGTGGGCAGGGCACCGGTCAATGCCGTGCACATCGCACTGCGGTTCAGCCGTTGCTGGCGCCGATCCAGCGCTCCAGGGTCCGCCGGGCCGCGCCCGAGTCGACCGATTCCGCGGCCTTCTCCATACCCGCCGCGATCTGCTCGGCCAGCGGCGCGTCGGTGGGCTCCATGGCCACCAGGGCCGCGGCCGAGTTGAGCAGCACCGCATCCCGTACGGGGCCCTCCTCGCCGGCCAGCAGCCGCCGCGCCACATCCGCGTTGTAGGAGGCGTCGGCGCCGCGCAGCGCCTCGACCGGCACCACGTCGATGCCCACGTCGCGCGGGTCGAAGGCCTCCCGCCGCACGGCCCCGTCCCGTACGACCCACACCTGCGAGGTGGCGGTCGTGGTGAGCTCGTCCAGGCCGTCGTCGCCGCGGAAGACCAGGGCGGACGAGCCGCGTTCGGCCAGCACTCCGGCCATGATCGGCGCCATCCGGGCGTCCGCGACACCCGTGGCCTGCGCCCGTACCCTCGCCGGGTTGGTCAGCGGGCCGAGGAAGTTGAAGATGGTGGCGATCCCCAGCTCGCGCCGCGCGACGGCGACATGACGGAGCGCGGGGTGGAACTTGACCGCGAAGCAGAAGGTGATGCCGGCCTCCTCGGCGACCTCGACCACCCGCCGCGGCGACAGCTCCAGATTGACGCCCAGCTTCTCCAGGACGTCCGAGGCCCCGCTCGCCGACGAGGCAGCGCGGTTGCCGTGCTTGACGACCTTCGCGCCGGTCCCGGCCACGACGATCGCCGACATCGTGGAGATGTTCACGGTCTTGGCACGGTCACCGCCGGTGCCGACGATGTCGACGCTCGGTCCCGGAACCTCGATGAGGTTCGCGTGCTCGTACATGGTGCGTACGAGGCCGGTGACCTCCGGGACGGTCTCTCCCTTGGCGCGCAGAGCGACCGCGAAGCCCGCGATCTGCGCGTCCGTCGCTTCGCCTCGCATGATGCGGTCCATGGCCCAGGCGGTGTCGTCGGCGTTCAGGTCCTGGCCCGCCAGCAGTGAGCTGAGGACGTCCGCCCAGGTGCGGGCCGCCTCGCCACTGTCGCTACCGGCTGAGGTCACCGTGCCCATGGTCCGCTCCTGGATCCGTCGTGAACAGGGAGTGCGGCCCCTGGGGGCCACAGGTAAGCCTATCGGCGTAGCGCAGTCGTACGACCCGGCGCCCGGAGTGCGGACAGGACCGGTGTGCGGGGACAAGACCGGAGTGCGGACAGGACCGGAGCGCGGACGAGGCCCAGGGCACGGGCCCCACACGAGGGCCCCGCCGGGGCTGCGCACGGAGCCCACCGCCGCGCCCCCCACCGCCGATGGCCCGAGCCCGAGGGCCCCGCGCCGACCCGGGCGGGGTCGGAACGGGGCCCTCGTGTGTGACGACAGGCGATCGCGGCTCAGTGGTGGCCGTGGCCGCTGGTGATCTCCTGGTACTCCTCGGCGCTCGGCTTGGGGATCTGGTTGCCCTCCCCGTAGAAGCCCTTCGAGAGCTTCGCCCGCAGCTTCTGCGTAGGCGAGATCTTGCGCCGGACGCCGTTCTCGTCGAGTTCCGGCCCGAGCTCGAGCGGCTGGTGCTGGTCGTGCTGGGTGAGCGTGTAGAGCGCCTCCTGCCGGAGCGGCTCGTGCACCTCCACGTACTCACCGTGCGGCAGTCGCTTGATGATGCCGGTCTCGCGACCGTGCAGCACCTTGTCCCGGTCCCGCCGCTGCAGACCCAGGCAGATCCGCTTGGTCACCACGAAGGAGAGCACCGGCAGGACGAAGAAGCCGATCCGGCCGAACCAGGTGATCGCGTTGATCGACAGATCGAAGTGCGTCGCCCAGATGTCGTTTCCACCGCCGACGAGCAGGATGAAGTAGACGCTGAGCCAGGCCACGCCGAAGGCCGTACGGGTCGGGGCGTTGCGCGGGCGGTCCAGGATGTGGTGCTCGCGCTTGTCCCCGGTCACCCAGGACTCGAGGAACGGCCAGATGGCGATGGCGACCAGCACCAGCGGGAAGATCATCAGCGGGATGAAGACACCCAGAGCGAGGGTGTGCCCCCAGAAGTTGATCTCCCAGCCCGGCATCAGACGGATCAGGCCCTCGGAGAAGCCCATGTACCAGTCGGGCTGGGCGCCGGTGGACACCTGGTCCGGCCGGTAGGGGCCGAGCGCCCAGATCGGGTTGATGCTGGCGACACCGGAGATGGCCGCGATCAGACCGAAGACCAGGAAGAAGAAGCCTCCCGCCTTGGCCATGTAGACCGGCAGCAGCGGCATGCCGACGACGTTCTTCTCCGTCTTGCCGGGTCCCGGGAACTGCGTGTGCTTGTGGTAGAAGACCAGGATCAGGTGCGCCACCAGCAGGCCGAGCATGATGCCCGGCAGCAGCAGTACGTGGATCGAGAAGAACCGCGGCACGAAGTCCGTCCCGGGGAACTCCCCGCCGAAGAGGAAGAACGAGAGGTACGTGCCGACGATCGGCATGGAGAGGACCGCGCCCTCCATGAACCGGACACCGGTACCGGACAGCAGGTCGTCCGGCAGCGAGTAGCCGGTGAAGCCGGTGAACATACCGAGCACCAGCAGCAGGAAGCCGAACAGCCAGTTGAGCTCACGCGGCTTGCGGAAGGCTCCGGTGAAGAACACCCGCATCATGTGGACGAACATCGCCGCGATGAAGATCAGGGCGCCCCAGTGGTGGATCTGCCGGATGAGCAGACCACCACGGACGTCGAAGCTGATGTCCAGCGTCGAGGCATACGCCTCGGACATCCGCACGCCCTGCATCGGAACGTAACTGCCGTCGTACACGACCTCGTTCATCGCCGGGTGGAAGAACAGCGTCAGATACACACCCGTGAGGATGATGACGATGAAGCTGTAGAGCGCGACCTCACCCAGCATGAAGGACCAGTGGTCCGGGAAGATCTTGCGCATATTGGCCTTGGCCAGGCCGTAGATGCCCAGGCGGCCGTCCGCCCAGTCGGCGAGCCGCTCGCCGCGGGGCGCTTGGCGCCTGTCCTCTGCAGTACTCATCCGCGCTCCCAGAAGCTCGGGCCGACCGGCTCCGCGAAGTCGTCGAGCGCTTCGAGGTAACCGTCCTTGTTCACACCGATCCGCAGCTGCGGCAGAGCGTGACCGGCCGGGCCGAAGATCACTCGACCGCCGTCGGAGAGGTCGAAGGTCGACTGGTGGCACGGGCAGAGCACGTGGTGCGTCTGCTGCTCGTACAGGCTGATCGGGCAACCGACGTGGGTGCAGATCTTCGAGTACGCCACGATGCCCTCGTGCGACCAGTCGAGCTCGCGCTTGTCCTTGATGTTCTCCGGCTGGAGCCGGACGATCATCAGGGCCGCCTTCGCGATCTCCTTCTGGAAGTCGTGCTCGTCCTCCTCCAGCCCCTCGGGCTGGGCGAAGGTCAGCGAGCCGACAGCGACGTCCTCGGGACGGAGGGGCTCCTGGGTGTTCACATTGACCAGCAGCTTGCCCCTTTCCCACAGGGTGTGCCGGAGCTTGGTCTCGGGCAGCGGGCCGAGGTCACGCAGGAGCACCAGACCGGAGAGCGGCACCATGGCCAGCGCTCCGAACATGGTGGTGCGGATCAGCTTGCGCCGGCCGAAGCCCGACTCCTCGGCACCTGCCTTGAAGTCGGCCATGACCTTGGCCTTGACCTCGGGCTCGGCCTCGATCGGGTGCCGTTCCTGGGCGGTCTCCACATCGGACATCAGGGTGCGGGCCCAGTGGACCGCGCCCGCGCCGATGCAGAACAGCGCCGCGCCGAGGGTGACGCCCAGCGAGAAGTTCAGCGCGCTGATGTTGCCGATCGGGAAGATGTAGACGATCTTCTCGATCGGGATGGCCACGTAGGCGGCGATGAAACCGATGGTGGCCAGCATCGAGAGCGTGAACAGGAAGGCGACGACGCGCTCGGAGCGCTTGGCTGCCTTCTTGTCGATGTCCTGGATGCGGTGCTCGTGGGGCGGCAGCCCGGGGTCGGCGAACGGGGCTTCCGCGACGGCTACCGTGCCGGTCCCGGCCGTTGCCTGCTCACTCGGCAGGTGTTCTTCGGACACGTCTTTGTTGGATCCACTCTGACTCATGACTTCTTGGCCTTTGCGGTGCGCGCGGCGACCCAGATGGCGGTGGCGATCATCACGCCCAGGCCGAAGATCCAGCCGAAGAGGCCCTCGCTGACCGGGCCGAGCCCACCCAGCTCGAAGCCGCCCGGCGACTCCGCCTCATCACTGTTGACCGTGTGGAGGTACGCGATGACGTCCCTCTTGTCCTGCTCGGGCATCGTGGTGTCCGGGAAGGAGGGCATCTGCTGCGGGCCCGTCTGCATGGCCTCGTAGATGTGCTTCGGCTCGACGTTGTCGAGTTCCGGGGCGTACTTGCCCCCGGTGAGGGCGCCGCCCTTGCCGGTGAAGTTGTGGCACTGCGCGCAGTTCGTGCGGAAGAGGTCTCCGCCCTTCGCGATGTCCGCGCCCTGGGGGTCGTACTGCTCCTCGGTGGGTGTGGTCGGGCCCGCACCGAGCGAGGAGATGTACGCGGCCAGCTGGTCGGTCTGGGCCTGGGTGTAGACCTTGGGCTTCCGCGGCACCTGGGCACCGGGCTGCTGGGCCGGCATACGGCCGGTGCCGACCTGGAAGTCCACCGCGGCGGAGCCGACGCCGACCAGGCTCGGTCCGTCGGTGGTCCCCTGACCGCCGGTGCCGTGGCAGCTGGCGCAGCCCACGGAATAGAGCTTCTTGCCCTCCTCGATGGCAAGGGACTGGGCGGTGTCATCGGCCTGTGCCTTGTCCGCGGGCGCGAACGCGGCGTACAGCCCCCCGGTGACCGCCAGCGCGAAGAGTAGGACGACGAGCGCCGCCAGCGGATGGCGCCGTCGTGCGGAGAGCTTTTTCACGGATTACCCCGGTGTCAGGATCTTCTGCGTCGATGCTTCTGGATATGTCTGTGGAGCGCGGGTCCGGTGGGCCCGTTACTTGATCATGTAGATCGTGGCGAAAAGGCCGATCCAGACGACATCGACGAAGTGCCAGTAGTAGGACACGACGATGGCCGCCGTGGCCTGTTCGTGGGTGAACCTCCTGGCGGCGTACGTCCTGCCCAGAACCAGCAGGAAGGCGATCAGACCGCCCGTCACGTGCAGGCCGTGGAAGCCGGTGGTCAGATAGAACACGGAGCCGTACGCGTCGGACGAGAGCGACAGGCCCTCGTGCTTGACCAGCTCGGTGTACTCGAAGACCTGGCCGCCGATGAAGATCGCGCCCATGATGAACGTGACCACGAACCAGGCGCGCAGCTTCTTCACATCACCGCGCTCGGCGGCGAAGACGCCGAGCTGGCAGGTGAGGGAGGAGAGCACCAGGATCGTCGTGTTGGCCGCCGAGAAGGGGAAGTTCAGGAAGTCGGCCTGCTGCTTCCAGAACTCGGCGCCGGTCACCGATCGCAGGGTGAAGTACATCGCGAAGAGGGCCGCGAAGAACATCAGCTCGGAACTCAACCAGATGATGGTTCCGACGCTGGTGAGGTTCGGCCGATTGACCGACGGGTGCGCGGGCCCGGTTTCTACTGTCGTTGCTGTCGCCACGACCGACATTATGTCGGTCGCTTATCCCGCCCTCACCCCGGGGGGTGCCGTTCGGTGTGTCAACGACGTGTGCCCTGCTCATACGGCCCAGGGAAGCCGTAGCTCGAAGGAGGGAAGCACCGCTTCCGGGCCTTTTGGCCGGGGGCCGCGCGGACCAGTCCTGACGTGCCGTCCGCCCGGTTCCGGATCCGTACGACCCCTCCTCCGGCGGGCGCGTCGCGGAGTAGCATCCGCGCAACGGCCCGGCTCCGGGACGCGCTGACGACAAGCATGGAGGAACTATGCAGCCGACCGCCACGGTGCTGGTCTACAGCGACGACGCCGACACCCGCCAGCAGGTACGGCTGGCGACGGGGCGGCGCCCGGCCGCCGGTCTGCCGACGGTCGAGTTCGTGGAGTGCGCCACCCTGCCGGCGGTTCTGAGCGCCCTGGAAGCGGGCGGCGTCGACGTCTGCGTACTGGACGGCGAAGCGGTTCCCGCCGGCGGGATGGGGGTCTGCCGGCAGATCAAGGACGAGATCTTCCGCTGCCCGCCGGTGCTGCTGCTGATCGGCCGCCCCCAGGACGCCTGGCTGGCGACCTGGAGCCGGGCCGACGCCGCGGTGACGCACCCGGTCGATCCGGTGGAGTTCGCGGATGCACTGGCCGGGCTGCTGCGTACGCGGCTGGCCATCGAGGCCTGAGATTGCGCTGCCCAGGGCCTGAGGGCCCTGGGACCTCGGGCCTGGCGCTCAGGGCTACGTCCCGCAGGGTTGGAGCGTCAGGTCCAAGGCCTGAGGGCCGGGCCCCTGGACCGAGCCTCAGGGCCGGGTCTCGAGGCGGGGCCTTCAGGGCCGGGTCTCAAGCCGGGACCCCCAGGGCCGGGTCTCGAGGCAGGGTCTCAGGGCCGGGTCTCGAGGCGGGGTCTCTGGGCCGGGCGTCAGATCTGGGGGCGGAGGCGGGCCGCGTCGACGGGCGTGCTTTCGACATGGCTCCCCACGGGGGTCAGGGAGCTGGCCTGGCGCCACTTCGCCCAGTCCACGTTCCAGTCCCCGAAGCCGTTGTCGAAGGCGGTCATCATCGAACCGCCGCTGTTGACCACCTGGACGATGTCGCCGAGCTTCACGGTGTCGAAGAACCACTTGGCGTTCGCGGTGCTCATGCCCGTGCATCCATGGCTGACGTTGGCCGCGCCCTGCGATCCGACGGACCAGGGGGCTGCATGCACGTACTCGCCGCTCCAGGTGACCCGGGTGGCCCAGTAGACCCCGAGGTCGTAGAAGTCCGAGGAGCCGATGCTGGCGCTGGTCATCCGTACGAAGGATTCCTTGGCGAGGACGACCTTGACCCCGTTGCGGGTGTCGTAGCCGGGCTTTCCGGTGGTCACCGGGATGGTGCGGATGACCTTGCCGTTGCGCTTGACGGTCATCACATGGGCCGCGGCGTCGGTGATGGCCTCGATCCGGTCGCCGATCTTCAGCTTCAGGGAATTCGCCGGGCCTCCGTAGAGGCCGTTGCCCACCTTGATCCCGTCCAGGGAGCTACGCACCTGGATCCTGGTCCGGGCGGGCCAGTACTCCTGCGGACGGTAGTGCAGGGTCTTGTCGTTCACCCAGTGCCAGCCGCCGTCCACCCGGGGCTGGGAGTCGACCTTCAGCGCCCGTTCGACGGTCTCGCGGGCGGCGCGGTCGGTGACGGGGGCGCTCAGCTCGGCAGTGACGGGCTGGCCCACGCCGTAGGTACCGCTGTCGGGGCCGAACTTCACCCGTATGAGCTTGTCCGCCGCTTTCGTGTCGAAGCCGACGGTACGGAGGCCGGGGGCGCCCTCCTCGTTCTCGGTGCTCACCCGGACGGTGTAGTGGGCGCCTGCGGCCAGCGATGTCGTGCTGCGCCATCGAGCCCCGTCGGCGGAGAGTTCGCCGCGCAGATAGCGGCCTGAGGCGTCCGTGGCGGTCACGTCGGTTATTCGGCCGTTGTCGCCCTTGGCGGTTATCTCCAGCGGCTTGTCGGGGTCTATCTTCCCGCCTTCGTCCGCGTTCAGGGCCACCTGGCCGGATGCGTCGAACGGCTGGGCGGACAGGGGGTGCCCGTCGCCGTCGCAGGCGGTGGCGAACACCGTCAGAGGGGCTATCAGCAATGCGCAGCTCGCTGCTGTCCGGAATCGCGAAGTGTGACTCATGGTCACAAATTAGGAAATAGGTGAGGGATCGGCGCGTCGAGCGCGGGCAAATGGGTGAAGCCCGGCAACCTGGAAGGTTGCCGGGCCTCATCGTGCGGTGCTCCGCGAGGAGCTACTGGTTGGCGTTCTCGCCCCGGTAGTACTCGAAGACCCAGAAGAACAGGCCGAAGAGGATGATGGGCAGCGAGAAGTAGAGCAGCCACCAGCCGAAGACGATGCCCATGAAGGCGAAGGCACCGCCGATGGCCAGGGACAGCGGCTGCCAGCTGTGCGGGCTGAAGAAGCCCAGCTCGCCGGCGTCGTCGGCGACGTCCGCGTCCTTGCGGTCCTGCGCCCCCGTGTCCACCCGGCGGGCGGTGAAGGCGAGGTAGTAGCCGATCATGATGCTCAGGCCGAAGGCGAGGAACAGCGCCGTGGTGCCGACCGGCTCCTTCGACCACACGCCGTACACGATGGCCATGGCCAGGATGAAGATGGCCAGCCAGATGAACATACGTCCCTGGATCTTCACTTTCCTGCCTCCTTGCCACCGGCCAGCGCCGTCGCACCCGGGGCGGCGTGCTCGAGCTGGTCGAGCGCGGCGATCTCCGGGTGGTGCAGGTCGAACGCCGGGGATTCGGAACGGATCCGCGGCAGGGTGAGGAAATTGTGCCGCGGCGGCGGGCAGGAGGTCGCCCACTCCAGCGAGCGGCCGTAGCCCCACGGGTCGTCGACCTCGACCTTCTTCCCGTACTTGGCGGTCTTCCAGACGTTGTAGAAGAACGGCAGGACCGACAGACCGAGCAGGAAGGAGCTGATGGTCGAGATGGTGTTCAGTGCGGTGAAGCCGTCGGCGGCCAGGTAGTCCGCGTAACGCCGCGGCATGCCCTCCGCACCCAGCCAGTGCTGGACGAGGAAGGTGCCGTGGAAGCCGATGAACAGCGTCCAGAAGGTGATCTTGCCGAGGCGCTCGTCCAGCAGCTTGCCGGTGAACTTCGGCCACCAGAAGTGGAATCCGGCGAACATCGCGAACACCACGGTGCCGAAGACCACGTAGTGGAAGTGGGCCACCACGAAGTACGAGTCCGAGACGTGGAAGTCCATCGGCGGCGACGCCAGGATGACGCCGGTCAGACCACCGAAGAGGAAGGTGACCAGGAAGCCCACCGTCCACAGCATCGGCGTCTCGAAACTCAACGACCCCTTCCACATGGTGCCGATCCAGTTGAAGAACTTCACACCGGTCGGAACCGCGATCAGGAACGTCATGAACGAGAAGAACGGCAACAGCACACCGCCCGTGACGTACATGTGGTGCGCCCACACCGTCACCGACAGACCCGCGATCGAAATCGTCGCCGCGATCAGACCGATGTAGCCGAACATCGGCTTACGGCTGAAGACCGGGACCACTTCGGAAACGATGCCGAAGAACGGCAGCGCGATGATGTACACCTCGGGATGGCCGAAGAACCAGAAGAGGTGCTGCCAGAGCAACGCGCCGCCATTCGCCGCGTCGAAGATGTGCGCCCCGAACTTCCGGTCCACCTCCAGCGCGAACAGCGCGGCGGCCAGCACCGGGAAGGCGATGAGCACCAGCACACCGGTCAGCAGCACGTTCCAGGTGAAGATCGGCATCCGGAACATCGTCATGCCGGGGGCGCGCATGCAGATGATCGTGGTGATGAAGTTGACCGAACCCAGGATCGTACCGAAACCGGAGAAGGCCAGACCCATGATCCACATGTCGGCGCCCACGCCCGGCGAACGCACCGCGTCCGACAGCGGGGAGTAGGCGAACCAGCCGAAGTCGGCGGCGCCCTGCGGGGTGAGGAAGCCACCCACCGCGATCAGCGAGCCGAAGAGGTAGAGCCAGTAGGCGAACATGTTCAGCCGCGGGAACGCCACATCGGGCGCACCGATCTGCAGCGGCATGATCCAGTTCGCGAAACCGGCGAACAGCGGCGTCGCGAACATCAGCAGCATGATCGTGCCATGCATCGTGAACGCCTGGTTGAACTGCTCGTTCGACATGACCTGCAGTCCCGGGCGGGCGAGTTCGGCGCGCATGAGCAGCGCCATCACTCCGCCGATGCAGAAGAACGCGAACGACGTGACGAGGTAGAGCGTACCGATCGTCTTGTGGTCGGTGGTCGTCAGCCACTTCACCACGGCATTGCCGGGCTGCCTGCCACGCACCGGCAGCTCGTCCTCGTACGAGGCAGTGTCGGCACCCTGGGGTTCGTTGAGGATGCTCATTCGGTGTTCGTCTCCGCATTCTTCTCGGCTGCCGTCTGGGAAATGCCCGACGGGATGTAGCCGGTCTGGCCCTGCTTCGCCAGGTCCTTCAGGTGCGCCCGGTAGCGCTCCGGGGAGACGACCTTGACGTTGAAGAGCATCCGGGCGTGGTCGACGCCGCAGAGCTCGGCGCACTTGCCCCGGAAGGTGCCCTCCTTGTTCGGCGTCACCTCGAAGACGTTGGTGTACCCGGGAATGACGTCCAGCTTGAAGAGGAACGGCACCACCCAGAAGGAGTGGATGACATCCCGGGAGGTCAGGATGAACTGGACCTTCTCACCCTTGGGCAGCCACAGCGTCGGGCCCGGGTCGCCGGTCTGCGGGTTGCGCTCGCCCGGGGTGCCCGTCTCGTAGACACCCTCGGCGCCCTTCGGGGCGGTTGCGAGCTTCTTGTCCGGGATGGAGTTGAGCTGCGCGGGGATCTTGGCCGGGGTGCTGAGGTTCCCGTCGACGTTCTCCAGGTAGTTGAAGCCCCAGCTCCACTGGTAGCCCACCACGTTGACGACGTGGTCCGGCTTCTTGGAGGTCTTGAGGAGCTCGCTCTCATCGCGTGCGGTGAAGTAGAAGAGCACCGCGACGATGATGATCGGGACCACGGTGTAGAGGGCCTCGATCGGCATGTTGTACCGGGTCTGCGCGGGGACCTCGACCTTGGTCCTGCTGCGGCGGTGGTAGACGACCGCCCACAGGATGAGGCCCCAGACCAGCACGCCTGTGGCGAGCGCTGCCGCCCAGGAGCCCTGCCACAGGGAGAGGATCCGCGGCGCCTCCTCCGTGACGGGGGTGGGCATACCGAGGCGGGGGAAGTCCTTATATGTGCAACCGGTGGCGGTCGCAAGGACCAGGCCCGCGGCCAGCGCCTGCGGCAGCTTCCGCCGCATCGGGCGCCGCGACGAGCGGTCGGAGCCGTTGGGACTCACGTAGCGCCTTCCCGAGAGTCTCGCCCGCGCGGCCGGCTGCGGCCGTCTGCTGGTCGGTCGCCGGCCCTGGCGCGGGCAGGGGTTTGGATGTTTATGCGGGCCAAACCTTACTGGACGCTATTTGGGGTCGCGCGGGGAGGGTGCCCAACGCGCCGCGGCGCACCCCGAAGGGGTGGAATACGGGTCTCCGCGAGTTTTCTGACGCATCTTCGCCCAGCCTC
Source organism: Streptomyces sp. 8N706 (assembly GCF_052245415.1). Classification (NCBI taxonomy): domain Bacteria; kingdom Bacillati; phylum Actinomycetota; class Actinomycetes; order Kitasatosporales; family Streptomycetaceae; genus Streptomyces; species Streptomyces sp. 8N706. The sequence goes on from NZ_JBQQBW010000047.1 coordinate 22,337, forward strand.
TCACCTGCGGCGGGACCGTCCTGCCGACCGGTCCGACACCGATCCGCGCGCCACCGCCCGGCGCGCCCCGGCGGGCGGTGCTGCGCGCGCGATGACCGGCTCCGGCGCGGATCGGCCGCGGGTCCGGGCGGCTTCGGTGCCGAACGCCACAGCCCCGGGCTGATCCGCTGCGGACAGGCACCGGTCCGGGCGGATCCGGTACGGAATGTCTCCACGGCCTGGGCGGATCCGGTACGGAAACGCCCCCGCGGCCGGATCCGGTACGCAAGCCTCCGCAGACTGTACGAATCCCGTACGGAACACCTCCCGCAGCGCGGGCGGCTGCGACGCGGAACACTCCCGCGCGTTGTACCGGTACGGAAGACCCCCGCGGACCGTACGGATCTGGTACGGAACCTCCGCGGCCGGGGCGGCTGCGATGCGGAACACATCCCGGCCCGGGCGGACCCCATGCGGAACACCGCCGAGCCCGGGCGGATCCCATGCGGAACACCTCCGAGCCCGGGCGGACCCCATGCGGAACACCGCCGAGCCCGAGCGGACCCCATGCGGAACACCTCCGAGCCCGGGCGGACCGGTACGGAGTGCCTTCGGCCTCGGCAGAGCATCCGGGACGCGTAGCGGCTCGGCGCGGGGCCGGGCCTCCTCCCGGCCGGGTAGCGATATCCGGGTAGCGATTGGGGGCCCTGAGAGGGGCAGCGACATGGGGCCCGGAGCGCGGGCGCGTTACGTTTCGTACGTGGCCTATTTCGATTCCGCGTCGTCCGCCCCGCTGCACCCCGTCGCCCGGCAGGCGCTGCTCGCCTCCCTCGACGAGGGGTGGGCCGATCCCGCGCGGCTGTACCGCGAGGGGCGGCGTGCCCGGATTCTGCTGGACGCCGCGCGGGAGGCCGCCGCGTCCGCCGTGGGCTGCCGGCCCGACGAGCTCGTCTTCACCTCCTCCGGCACCCGCGCCGTGCACCGCGGGATCGCCGGCGCGCTGGCCGGGCGGCGGCGTGTCGGCGCCCATCTGGTCGTGTCCGCGGTGGAGCACTCCTCCGTCCTCCACGCCGCCGAGTCCCATGAGTCGGCCGGCGGCACGGTCACCGAGGTCGGCGTGGACCGTACGGGCCGGGTGGCGCCCGACGCGTACGAGAAGGCGCTCCGGGCGGACACCGCGCTCGCCTGTCTCCAGTCCGCGAACCACGAGGTGGGGACCGAGCAGCCGGTGGCCGACGTCGCACAGGTGTGCGGCGAGGCAGGGGTGCCGCTACTGGTGGACGCGGCGCAGTCGCTGGGGTGGGGGCCGGTCGCGGGCGACTGGTCACTGCTGACCGCAAGTGCCCACAAATGGGGCGGACCGCCCGGGGTGGGGATGCTGGCCGTACGGAAGGGTGTCCGGTTCGCCCCCCAAGGACCGGCGGACGAGCGGGAGTCGGGGCGGGCCCCCGGGTTCGAGAACATCCCGGCGGTCGTCGCGGCCGCGGCATCGCTCCGGGCCGTACAGCAGGAGGCCGTCGCCGAAGCGGCGCGGCTGCGGGCACTCGTCGACCGGATCCGCACGCGCGTTCCCCGGCTGGTGCCGGATGTCGAGGTCGTTGGCGACCCCCTGCGGCGGCTGCCGCATCTGGTCACCTTCTCCTGTCTCTATGTCGACGGGGAGACTTTGCTGCACGCCCTGGACCGGGCGGGGTTCTCGGTGTCCTCCGGGTCCTCCTGCACCTCGAGCACCCTCACGCCCAGCCATGTCCTCCGGGCCATGGGCGTACTGTCCGAGGGCAACGTACGGGTGTCACTGCCTCCCGGCACGGCGGAGGAGGACCTCGAGCGCTTTCTCTCGGTGCTGCCGGACACGGTCCGCGACGTACGCGAACGGCTGGGCGCGCCCTCGGCTGCCGCCGCCAACGGCGCGACGGCGACGGCCCCCACCACCGCCGGTGCGGAGGAGGCGGCGCTGACGGTCGACTCGCTCGGCAAGCGCTGCCCGATCCCGGTGATCGAGCTCGCGAAGGTGATCGGGGACGTGCCGGTGGGCGCTGTGGTGGCGGTGCTCTCGGACGACGAGGCGGCGCGGCTGGACATCCCGGCGTGGTGCGAGATGCGGGAGCAGGAGTACGTGGGCGAACGGGCGGGGGACGGCGGCACCGCGTACCTCGTCCGCCGTCGCGCCTGAGGCGTGTCCGACGGCGCCCCGAGGGGATCGGCGAGCGGCGTCCGGCGAGGGGGCACTCCGCCGGCCTTCGGCCGGGCGCCCCAGCGGTACCCGGCAGAGGCGCGCCGGGCGGGGTGTGCCGGACAGGGCCTGGGGTCGCACCCGGGCCGACGCGGCTCTGCCGCCGTGACAGCCGACTGCCCCCGCGGGATTCCGGCGGGGGCAGTCGGCGAGCGGGACAGGCGCGGAGGCGCGTCAGTTCAGATGGGCCTGGACCTCGGCCGCCGCGTCCTCGCCGTAGGCCTTGGTGAAGCGGTCCATGAAGTGGCCGCGCCGCAGCTCGTACTCCTGGGTGCCCACCGTCTCGATCACCAGGGTCGCGAGCATGCAGCCCAGCTGCGCCGCCCGCTCCAGCGAGAGCTCCCAGGACACGCCCGCCATGAAGCCTGCCCGGAAGGCGTCGCCCACGCCGGTCGGGTCCACCTTGGCGTCCTCGTCGGGGCAGGCGACGTCGATCGGCTTCTCACCCTGCCGTTCGATCCGTACGCCGCGGGCCCCCAGCGTCGTCACGCGCGTGCCGACCTTCTCCAGGATCTCGTCGCCCGTCCAGCCGGTCTTGCTCTCGATCAGGGCCTTCTCGTACTCATTGGTGAAGAGGTAGGCCGCACCGTCGACGAGGACACGGATGTCGTCGCCGCCCATGCGCGCCAGCTGCTGGGAGGGGTCCGCGGCGAACGGGATACCGCGCGAACGGCACTCCTCGGTGTGGCGGATCATCGCCTCCGGGTCGTCGGCTCCGACGAGCACCAGGTCGAGCCCGCCCACCCGCTGCGCCACCGGATACAGCTCGATATTGCGGGCCTCGCTCATCGCACCGGTGTAGAAGGTGGCGATCTGGTTGTGGTCGGTGTCGGTCGTGCACACGAAGCGTGCGGTGTGCTGCACCTCCGAGATACGGACCGAGGAGGTGTCCACACCGTGCCGGTCGAGCCAGGCGCGGTATTCGGCGAAGTCCGTGCCCGCCGCACCGACCATGATGGGCCGCAGGCCGAGCAGGCCCATGCCGAAGCAGATGTTGGGGGCGACGCCGCCCCTGCGTACGTCGAGCGTGTCGACGAGGAAGGAGAGCGAGACCGTGTGCAGCTGATCCGCGACCAGCTGGTCGGCGAAACGGCCGGGAAAGGTCATCAGGTGGTCGGTGGCGATGGAACCGGTGACAGCGATTCGCACGGCGGATCTGCTCCTGTGACGGTGAGAGATGAGAGGACACCCAACGCTACCCGCTGGAGGACCACCTCCTGTGGTCCGCCTGCTTCGCGCCGTCCGGCAGGCACTCCTCCGGCCTCCTGCCTCGGACCAGGGACCCGGGCCTGGGCGGCGGGCTCGTCCCCGTACTGCCCTGGCCTTCGGCAGTGAACCCCCGCCAGGTACCGGACGCGGCGGGCATGTCCCCCTCCGGACGGCGGGGCAGAGACTTTCTGTCCGAGTTCGCTCCCCCGCCTCGGCAAATTTACCCGATAGTAGGTCTATCTCGGCCGGTACAGGCTGCATACGGTTCCTGTATACGGGGTCCGCGACGAGTCGACCCCCTCGGACTGGGAGTACGTATGCCGAAGCAGCACGTCGAGTCCGTACCTCTGCCTCTCGCCACCGAGCCCGAGTCCCTGGCCGAGCTGCGCGGTGACTGCGCGCGGATGGCTCCGCACTGGACGGTCTCCTCCCAAGCCCCCGCCGAGCCCGTACCGCCGTCGCGCATCCATGGGATCTCGGTTCCGCCCGCATCCGCCCGTCTGCTGGACGGTATGTCCGAGTACGGCGACTGACGCCGGAACCGGCCAGAGTCGCGGGAACCGCGCGCTCCTCCGCTCCGTCCAATCCGCGTCCCCCGGATGAGGGACCCGACATCATCTGTCGAGCGGAGCCGAAGGAGCAATACGGTGAGCACCGAGCACAGCCCCGAGGGCACACCGGAGGATCGCACTCCCGAAAACCCGAGGCACCGGCGTTCCACGCTCGTGGCCGTATCCGTCGCGGCCGCGGTGCTTCTGGCCGGTGGCGGCGGGGCGTACTGGGCCTCGACGGCTTCGGACGGCGGCGGAGACGGTACTCCGGCCGCCGGTCAGGGCGACCCGCCGCCGCTGAAGCTGGACGGGTACGGAACGGGCGGATCCGGGAGCGCCGGGCCGGACGAGGGGATCGCGCCGGGCGAACCGGACCCGTCGGGTGCCCGCTACCGCGCGAAGGGGTCGCTGCCCGACGGTCCGGACTCGGCACATGTGTACCGGGCGCAGGGCGAGGTCTCGCGCGAGCGGGCCCAGCGGCTGGCGAAGGCCCTGGATGTGCCGGGCGCGCCGCGACTCGTCGACGACACCTGGAAGTTCGGACTGACGCGCGACGCGTCGGGGCCCACGCTGGATGTGCAGAAGAAGGCTCCGGGCACCTGGACGTATGTCCGCTACGGCAAGGGGGGCGCCGGCGGGTGCACGGAGCCGCCGATGAGCGGGCCGAAGGACCAGAAGGGCGGCACCTCCTCCTCGGCCTCCGACGCCCGCTGCCCGGCTCCGGGCGACCTCTCGCAGGAGCCCAAGGACGGCGAGGGCGACGGTGCGGGGCCGGTCTCCGAGCGGGAGGCGAAGAAGGCGGCCGGGCCGGCGCTGAAGAGCATCGGGCTGAGTGACGCGAAGCTGGACGCGAGCCGGACCATGGGCGCGCTGCGGCTCGTGAACGCCGACCCGGTGTTCGAGGGTCTGCCGACGTACGGCTGGCACACCGGGCTCCAGGTGGGCTCGGACGGTCAGGTGGCCGGGGGAAGCGGGCATCTGACGGAGCTGACGAAGGGCCCCGACTATCCGGTGCTCGGCGCCGAGGAGACGCTGAAGGAGCTCAACAAGTCCTCCGGCGGCGACAGGGTGGGAATCGACGGTTGCGCGTCGGCGGCCCCGGACCACGGTGCCGTCGGTATCGAGGGCGGTGACGCGCCGAAGGACAGCGGTCCGGACAGCGAGCAGCGGCGGGGCGACCAGCCCGGGGCGGAGGCGTGCGCGTCCGCCGGCGGGACGACGTCACAGACGCAGACGGCGCCGAAGTCGGAGCCGATGACCGTGCGCGACGCGGTGTTCGGACTGGCCATCCACTTCGTGGCCGGGAAGCAGGCCCTGGTGCCGTCGTGGATGTTCGAGGTGGAGCAGCCCGGCGCGACCGGCCCGCGGAGCACGTACACGGTGACTCACCCGGCGGTCCAGCCGAAGTACATCGCGCGGTCCACTCCCGGCGGAACACCGCCCACCTCGTCCCCGGAGAAGCCGGGCGGCGCGGCGAAAACGCGGACGCACATCGAGTCGTACAGCGTCGACGGCCGGACGCTGACCCTGCATTTCTGGGGCGGGGTGTGCAGTAACTACTCGGCTTCCGCCGACGCCTCGGACGGCACGGTGAAGGCGCAGGTCACAGGCGTGGAGAAGAAGCCCGGGAAGGTGTGCATCAAGATCGCCAAGCAGTTCGAGAAGAAGGTGACGCTCGACGAGCCGCTGGGCGACCGCGAGGTCGTGGACGCCTCGACCGGCAGGGACGTCCCGAAGAAGAAGTGAGCGGGCGGCGCGCTGCCGGACGCCGTACCGGGTCCTGCGGGCGCGAGGCTGGTACGGGCACGCGTACCGGCACGTCGTTCGGGCACGCGTACCGACACGTCGTCCAGGACGTCGTGCGGGCGGGAAAAACGCCGAGGGCGGCGGACCTGATGGTCCGCCGCCCTCGGCGTTCAGCAGTGGCCGCCCGTGTTCAGCAGTGGCCGCCGGTGGGACTCACTGGAAGGAGTCGCCGCAGGCGCAGGAGCCGGTGGCGTTCGGGTTGTCGATGGTGAAGCCCTGCTTCTCGATGGTGTCGACGAAGTCGATGGAGGCGCCGCCCAGGTACGGGGCGCTCATCCGGTCGGTGACGACCTTGACGCCGCCGAAGTCCTTCACGACATCGCCGTCGAGCGAGCGCTCGTCGAAGAAGAGCTGGTAGCGCAGGCCGGAGCAGCCACCGGGCTGGACGGCCACCCGCAGCGCGAGGTCGTCGCGGCCTTCCTGCTCCAGCAGGGCCTTGACCTTGGCCGCGGCGGCGTCGGACAGGAGGATGCCGTCACTCGCGGTGGTCTTCTCGTCCTGAACGGACATCTGCTTCTCTCCCGGGTTGTGAGGGACTGCTTGCCGTCGGCTGTAACCGGCGGGGCCGCGGATTCATTCCGGGGCCTGGCACGTTCTCTTCCGACTTCATGCTCGCACACCCCCGCACCGCGGGGCACGGGGTTGCCCGCCCGGGCCTTCCCGCCCGGGAATGCGTCACATCGACACGATGGCCATCGTCAAACTGACATGAAGCAGTTATGATAGATAGCGTCAATCAGACGAAAAGGCTTGTCTGCGGAATACAGAAAGGGTGCGTGCAGTGACCACCGCCCAAACTCTCGATGTCCAGCCGACGCCGCTTGCCCTCCTCCTGCTCGGCCGCGAGGCCGACCCGAAGAGCGAGCGCGGCGTGGAGTGCCCCGGCGACCTGCCCGCCCCGTCCGACCCGGACCTGGTGGAGCGGGCGCGCGCGGCGAAGGCGAAGCTCGGGGACAAGGTCTTCGTGCTCGGTCACCACTACCAGCGTGACGAGGTCATCCAGTTCGCCGATGTCACCGGTGACTCCTTCAAGCTGGCGCGGGACGCGGCCGCCCGGCCGCAGGCCGAGTACATCGTCTTCTGCGGTGTCCACTTCATGGCCGAGTCCGCGGACATTCTCACCACCGACGACCAGCAGGTCGTACTCCCCGATCTGGCCGCGGGCTGCTCGATGGCCGACATGGCCACGGCCGAACAGGTCGCCGAGTGCTGGGACGTGCTGGCCGAGGCTGGGGTGGCCGACGTCACGGTCCCCGTCTCCTACATGAACTCCTCCGCCGACATCAAGGCGTTCACGGGGAAGCACGGCGGCACCATCTGCACCTCCTCGAACGCCAAGCGGGCCCTGGACTGGGCCTTCGAGCAGGGCGACAAGGTCCTCTTCCTCCCCGACCAGCACCTGGGCCGCAACACCGCTGTCCGGGACATGGGGATGGAGCTGGAGGACTGCGTCGTCTACAACCCGCACAAGCCGGGCGGCGGCGTCACTCCCGAGCAGCTGCGCGCCGCGAAGATGATCCTCTGGCGCGGCCACTGCTCGGTGCACGGGCGCTTCTCGCTGGAGTCCGTACGGGACGTACGGGAGCGGATACCGGGCGTCAACGTGCTGGTCCACCCGGAGTGCAAGCACGAGGTCGTCGCGGCGGCCGACCACGTCGGCTCGACGGAGTACATCATCAAGACCCTTGAGGCCGCACCGGCAGGGTCGAAGTGGGCCATCGGCACCGAGCTGAACCTGGTCCGCCGCCTCGCGAATCGCTATGCGGACGAGGGCAAGGAGATCGTCTTCCTCGACAAGACGGTCTGCTTCTGCTCGACGATGAACCGGATCGACCTGCCGCACCTGGTGTGGGCGCTCGAGTCCCTGGCCGAGGGCAATGTCGTCAACCGCATCCAGGTGGACCCGGAGACGGAGAAGTTCGCGAAGTTGGCGCTGGAGCGGATGCTGATGCTGCCGTAGGCAGTGCCGATCGCCGGACATCCGGGGCCCGGTCACACACCGTGCGGTGCGTGACCGGGCCCCGGTGTCGTACAGCGGCCGGATGACTACCGGGATCGTGCGACGTGCCGAACCGCCGTGCCCGGGTGGGGCACTGCCTGTACGCGCCGACCACCGCCCGGGCGCCGCCCTCGAGGAGTCCACAGCGTCCTGATCCGCACCATCCGTCGTCGGTCAGGTTCCGGGGGTACGCCGGTGCGCGGCCGAGGGCGGGGGCCAGGGGCTGCGGGGTTCCTCGCCTCCATGGGGCCGGCGGGAATCCAGGCTTCCCTCCGGAGCCGCCGAGGGCCCGGAAGGTGTCACACGGGCCTGGAGAGCAAAGCGGCGCCCGCCCCCGCGCGGGGACGGGCGCCGCGGCATCGTGGCCGGTGGCGGCGCGGGTTACACGCCCGCCGGTTCCGCCTGGCGCTCGTCCGAGGAGGTCGCCGCGGCCGACTTCCCGGCCCGCTTCGCCGTCTTCTTCGTGCGGCGGCGCTCCTTGCGCAGCTCCACCATCGCGTACAGCGTCGGCACCAGCAGCAGCGTGAGCAGCGTCGAGGTGACCAGGCCACCGATCACCACCACGGCCAGCGGCTGCGAGATGAAGCCGCCGTCACCCGTGACCGACAGCGCCATCGGCAGCAGCGCGCAGATGGTCGCCAGCGCCGTCATCAGGATCGGCCGCAGCCGGTGCCGGCCGCCCTCGATCACCGCGTCGACGATGCCGTAGCCCTGTGCCCGGTACTGGTTGACGAGGTCGATCAGCACGATGGCGTTGGTGACCACGATGCCGATCAGCATCAGCATGCCGATCAGCGCCGGGACGCCCATCGGGGTGCCCGTGGCGACCAGCAGACCGATCGCCCCGGTCGCCGCGAACGGGATGGAGACCAGCAGGATCAGCGGCTGTACGAGCGACCGGAAGGTCGCGACCAGCAGCATGAAGACGATCGCGATGGCCGCCAGCATGGCCAGACCCAGCGAGGAGAACGCCTCCTGCTGGTCCTGCGAGACACCGCCGATCTCCGCCGTGGCGCCCTCCGGAAGATCGAGCTTGTCGATCTTCGACTGGAGCTGGGCGCCCACCGCTCCGGTGTTGTCACCGGTCGGCTTCGCGGTGATCGTCGCGGCCCGCGCGCCGTCGATACGGGTCTTCTGGACCGGGCCGGGGACCGTCTTGACCTCGGCGACCCGGCCGAGCTCGACCACGCCCGCCGGGGTGGCCAGCGGGAGTTTCCTCAGCTGGGCCTCCGTCGTGGCGGCCTTCTCCGACTTCACGACGATGTCGTGCTCGGTGTCGTCCAGGACCGCCTTGCCCGAGGTGGTGCCCCGCACCGCCTGGCCGACGGCCTGGCCGAGGGTGGCCTCGGTGAAGCCGAACCGGGCGGCCTGCTCGTTGCCCCTGACCGAAATCCGCGGAACGCTCTGCGCCAGGTCGCTCTGGACGTCCGTGACGTCGTCGAGCTCCGCGACCTCACCGCGTACCTGCTCGGACGCCTTCTTCAGCACGTCGGCGTCCGCCGCCTTGACCACCACGCTCAGATCCTGGCTGCCGAAGCCGTCACCGACGTTGACCGTGGTCTGGCCGATGCCCTCGCCGAGCCCGTCCAGGCCGTCGCGGATGGTGTCGATCGTCGCCTCGGAGGCGGCGGAGTCCTTCAGCTTGAGCTGGTACGAGGCCTGGTTGGCGCCCGTACCGCCGCCGAAGGCCGCCATGAGGCCGGACGAGCCGACGGTGACCTGGTAGTCCTTGATCTCCTCGATGCCGTCGAGCATCTTCTCGATCTTCTTCGAAGAGGCGTCGGCGGCGGCGAGGCTCGTCCCCGGCTTCAGCTCCTGCTTGATCGAGAGGGTGTCCTGCTCGCCCTGGTCGAAGAAGTTGGTCTTCAGCAGCGGAGCCATGCCGAAGGTGCCGATGAGCACCACGACGGCGATCACCAGGCTGGTGAAGCGGCGGCGGGTGGCGAACCGCAGCACCGGGACGTACAGCCGCTGGAGCGGGCTGCGCGCCTCCTTCTCCTCCGTGACGCGGCGCTGCTCCTCCGGGTCACCGTCGCGCGTGCTCTTCGGGGCGCGCAGGAACCAGTACGACAGCACGGGTACCACGGTGAGCGACACGATCAGCGAGGCGAGCAGGGCGACCGTGACGGTCAGCGAGAACGGGCCGAACAGCGCACCGATCATGCCACCGACGACACCGATCGGCAGGAAGACGGCGACCGTGGTGAGGGTGGAGGAGGTGATCGCGCCGGAGACCTCCTTGACCGCGGTGAGAATCGCCGACTGCCGCTCCTCGCCGTAGGACAGATGCCGCTTGATGTTCTCCAGCACCACGATCGAGTCGTCGACGACCCGTCCGATGGCTATGGTCAGCGCGCCGAGCGTCAGCATGTTGAGCGACAGATCGCGGCTCCACAGCACGATCAGAGTGATCACGACGGACAGCGGAATGGACACCGCGGTCACGATCGTGGAGCGCAGCGACACCAGGAAGACCAGGATCACCACGACGGCCATGAGCAGGCCGAGAAGCCCTTCGGTGGTCAGGCTGTCGATGGCCTTGGAGACCGCCGGGCCCTGGTCGCTGACGACCGTCAGCTTCGCGTCGGAGCCGAGGTCCTTGCGCAGTTCGGGCAGCTTGTCCCGGACCGCTTCGGAGATCGCGACGGCGCTGCCGTCCTGGCCCATTGTCATCACGATGCCGAGGCTGGGCCTGCCGTTCGTCCGGGTGATGGAGGTCGGCGTGGAGGCCTCCTCCTTGACGGTGGCGATGTCGCCGAGGCGTACGGGCTTCGCGGCGTCGCCCGTGTCACCGCCGGCCGGCGCGCCCTGACCGCCGGCGCCCGGCCCCTGGTCCCCGGCTCCTTGGCCCCCGGCTCCTTGGCCCCCGGCTCCTTCGCCGCCGGCGCCCGCGCCCTGGCCGCCCGCCGCGGGCGACACACGCAGGTCCTGGATCTGCCGCAGCGAGGTGAACCCGCCACCGACCTGGACGGTCTTGCTCTTGCCGTCCTCGGCGAAGGAACCGGCGGGCACGGACGCCCCGTTGGCCTCCAGCACCGGGCCGAGCGCGGCGGCAGTGAGACCGGCCCTGGCGAGCTTCGCGTCGTCCGGAGTGACGGAGACGATCCGGTCCTGGACGCCGTCCACGGTGACCTGGCCGACGCCGTCGATGTCCTTCAGAACGGGGATCACGCTGCGGTCGAGCCGGTCGGCAAGCGCCTGCTGGTCGCCGCCGGCGGTGGCGGCGAGGACGACGGTCGGTATGTCGTCCGTGGAGCCCGCGACGACCTGCGGGTCGACGTCCTCCGGCAGCTCGGGGCGTGCCCGGTTGACGGCCTGCTGGACATCGGCGACGAGCTGGTCCGAGCCGTTGCCATAATCGAACTTGGCCATGATGACGGCCGAGCCCTCGCTCGCCGTCGAGGTGACCCCGGTGATGCCGTCGACGGCCTCGATGGTGTCCTCGAGAGGCTCGACGACCTGCTTCTCGACCACATCGGGGGACGCACCCTGATACGGAGCCAGCACCGAGACCATGGGGAGGTCGATGGGTGGCAGCAGCTGCTGCTTGAGCTGGGGAATGGCGATGGCACCGAAGGCGATCGCGACAACCGCCATCAGGGCGATCAAACCCCGCTGTACGAGGCTGATTCTGGACAGCCAGGACATGGGTGGAGGTCTCTCTTCTGTTGCTGATCGGCAGGAGGGCTCAGCGGCCGGGCAGTCTCTCTGGCCGGCGGGACTTTACGGCCCGCTTATACGATCAGCCATGCGCTAGGTGTTTTTCCTCGCTCCCAGGTCGGTTCTCGGTCAGGGGCGAGTACCGCAGGCGCAGTACGGCCCTCTCCACCCTCACTCCACCCTGGGGCGTACCAGCCCCGACTCATAGGCGACGACCACCAGTTGGGCCCGGTCACGCGCACCGAGCTTGGCCATCGCCCGGTTCACATGGGTCTTGACGGTCAGCGGGCTGACGGCGAGCCGATCGGCGATCTCGTCGTTGGAGAGCCCGCCCGCGACGAGGACGAGGACTTCGCGCTCACGGCTGGTGAGCGCGGCGAGCCGGGCGGCCTCCCGGCCGTGCCCTCCACCGGTGCCGCCACCGGCCCGGCCGTCGCTCTGGGCGAGAAACGTGGCGATCAGCCCCTTGGTCGCCACCGGTGACAGCAGCGCCTCACCGGCCGCCGCGACGCGGATCGCGGAGAGCAGCTCATCGGGCTCGGCGCCCTTGCCGAGGAACCCGGAGGCTCCCGAGCGCAGCGACTCCACGACGTACTCGTCCACTTCGAAGGTCGTGAGCATCACGACCCGTACGCCGTCCAGGGCGGGGTCGGCGCTGATCTCGCGGGTGGCGGTGAGTCCGTCGGTGCCGGGCATCCGGATGTCCATGAGGACGACGTCGACGCCGAGTTCGCGTACGAGCCGTACGGCCTCCGCGCCGTCGGACGCCTCTCCGACCACCTCCATATCGGCCTCGGAGTCGACGAGAACCCGGAACGCGCTCCGCAGCAACGCCTGGTCGTCGGCGAGCAGGACTCTGATGGTCGGCGGCTTCGGCGGCTCGTCGGTCATGCGCACAGAGTAAGCACCGGATCCCCTGCCCGTCCGCCGCGGGCAGCACGGCCCCGCGGTTGTCTCCTCCCCTCCGGCTCGCACCGAGTGGGCGCGGCGGGCCGAGCGCCGCGCTCCACGGTGCGTCAGGGTGCCTCTGTACGAGCCCGGGACGGCACGGGGGCGCCCCGCTCGCGAGCAGCAGCCGGACCCGGAACCGGAACCGGAACCGGAGTCAATCCCTGGTGTCCCTCGCGGTCGTGAGCGGCAGACGTACGTGGACCCGGAAGCCGCCTGCGTAACGAGGGCCCGCCTCGCAGTCCCCGCCGAGCGCCGCGGCTCGTTCCCGCATGCCCATCAGGCCGTGCCCGCCGCCGTCGTCCGCGCCACCCGCGTCCGGGCGGCTGTCGCGCCGGGTGCCCTGCTCCCCCGCCTGCGCCCGCAACGGTGCGCCCACCCCGTCGTCGAGGACCGTGATCTCCAGGGACTCCGGTGCCCTGGCGATACGGACCGTGGCGCGCGCCTGCTCGCCCGCATGTTTGTGGACGTTGGTCAGCGCCTCCTGGACGACCCGGTAGGCGGTCAGGTCGACGGCCGCCGGGAGGTCGCCGACGACCGTGACCGCCTGCCGCGGACTGCGGCTGTGCCAGGGGCCCTTCGGCGCGAGCGAGGACACCTCGACGTCCACGGGCAGCCCGGCGCGGGTGAACCCGTCGACCAGCTGGTCGAGGACGCCGAGGCCGGGGGCCGGCTCGGTGGGGGCCTCCGGGTCACCGGTCTGGCGCAACAGCCCGACCGTCGCACGGAGTTCGTGCAGCGCGGAACGGCTGGCCTCCCGTACGTGGGCCAGGGCCTCCTTGGCCTGGTCGGGGCGGTTGTCCATGACATGGGCCGCCACTCCGGCCTGGACGTTGACCAGCGCGATGTGATGGGCGACGACGTCGTGCAGCTCGCGGGCGATGCGCATGCGCTCCTCGGCGACCCGGCGACGGGCCTCCTCCTCACGGGTCCGCTCGGCCCGTTCGGCCCGCTCGCGTATCGCGTCGACGACGGCCCGTCGGCTGCGGACGGCATCGCCCACCGCGGCGGCCATGCCCGTCCAGGCGAAGATGTTGAGGTTCTGGTACCCGTACCAGGGCCAGGTGCCGAGGTACATCGCGGCGGCGGTGAGTCCGAGGACCGTGAACGCGCCGACTCGCCAGGTCGTGGACCGGTCGGTGCGTGAGGCGACGGTGTACAGCGCCACGGCGGCGGTGAAGGCGACCGGTGCTCCCAGGTCGTCGGGGCCGGACAGCAGCTCGAGCAGGGTGAGTGCGCCGGTGACGGCCAGAACGCGTCGCGGTGTACGGCGGCGCAGTACCAGCGCCAGGCACGCGAGGCCGGCGAGGCCGACGCTCCACACATCCGGCCTGCGCTCCCCGATACGGGGGCCGGTGGGCCCCTGCGGGTCGGTCACCAGAGTGAGGAGGACGAGCGCGAGCACGACCGCGGCGACCGCCGCGTCGAGGGCGAGCGGATGGGCACGCAGCCAGCGCTGCGGGCGGGCGAGGCCCTGTCCGACGGCGAGGGAAGTCACGAGAAGCAACGGTAAGTGCTCGCGCGGTGGCGCAGGCACCATACGGCCCGGTCACCCGGAACGGACCGGACCGCGCGGGACGACGCCTGCCGCGGGGTGTGACCTGGGCCGGCGAGTGCTGTCGTCCGGGATTCCAGGGCGTTCCGGGCCCGGCGTTCCGGGCCCGGGCGCTCTCAGCCCGGGATGAGGCCGTCGTCCCTGAGCATCGCCCGTACCTCTCCGAGCGTGGCGTCCGGGGACGGCAGGATCAGCTCGGACGGTTCCAGGGAGTCGTCGGGCAGCGGCTCGCCGAGCCGGCGCACCTCGTCCAGCAGCGAGCCGAGCGTCCGGCGGAAGCCGTCCACGTCGCCGCCCTCCATCTCCGCGAGCAGTTCGTCGTCGAGCTTGTTCAGCTCGGCGAGGTGGCTGTCCGCCAGGACCAGCTGCCCCTCACCCATGATCCGCACGATCATGACGACCTCCCGATACGCCTCGCCGGGCGAGGGGTCTACTGCTTGTCGAACTTGTGCCGCTCCTGCGGCTGCTGCTCGCTCTGGTCCTGAGCCCCACCCTCAATAGCCTGCTGGGAACCGCTGCCGCCCGCCAGTTCGGCCTTCATCCGCTGGAGCTCCAGCTCGACGTCCGAACCGCCCGAGATCCGGTCCAGTTCGGCGGTGATGTCGTCCTTGGCCATACCGGTGGGGTCGTCCAGCGCTCCGGAGGCGAGCAGCTCGTCGATCGCGCCGGCGCGCGCCTGGAGCTGCGCGGTCTTGTCCTCGGCCCGCTGGACCGCCATGCCGACGTCACCCATCTCCTCGGAGATGCCGGAGAAGGCCTCGCCGATACGGGTCTGGGCCTGTGCGGCGGTATAGGTGGCCTTGATGGTCTCCTTCCTGGTGCGGAAGGCGTCCACCTTCGCCTGCAGGCGCTGGGCGGCGAGCGTCAGCTTCTCCTCCTCGCCCGACAGCGTCTGGTGCTGGGTCTCGAGGTCGGTGACCTGCTGCTGAAGGGCGGCCCGGCGGGACAGCGCCTCCCGGGCGAGGTCCTCACGGCCCAGCGCGAGTGCCTTGCGGCCCTGGTCCTCCAGCTTGGTGGACTGGCCCTGCAGCTGGCCGAGCTGGAGCTCCAGCCGCTTGCGGGAGGTCGCCACGTCGGCGACGCCCCGGCGGACCTTCTGCAGCAGCTCGAGCTGCTTCTGGTACGAGTAGTCGAGGGTCTCGCGCGGGTCCTCGGCCCGGTCCAGGGCCTTGTTGGCCTTCGCGCGGAAGAGCATCCCCATCCGCTTCATGACACCGCTCATGGGCCTCGCGCGCCCCCTTCGGGCTCGGACTCAAGCACTCAGTTCTACAGACCCCACAGTACGGGCCCTGCTTCCATTACCGCACTGTTCGGACGCGGATGCGCTCCTCCTCCAGGACGATCACACACAGGTCTTCTCCGGCCCAGGGAGTAGAGGGAGGGAGGGCCGCCCGGACGGCGCCCCCGGCGGCGTCCGGGCGGCCCTCGGTTCTCCGGCGCCGGGGGACGCCGTGCCCCGGTGCCGATGCCGGTGATGTTGCCGGTGCCGCTGGTGTCGGCCATGCCGTTGCCGGATCGTTCCCACGGCGGGCTGGGGTCCACCGGCGGGACCCCGTACCCTTGGGCTTTGTGTTCCGAAGCCGTTCCAAGGACGAGCAGGCCGCTGTCACCAAGATGACCGCGGACCAGCCGCAGCAGCCCCGTGATCCGCAGGCGCCCAAGGGCCGCCCCACTCCCAAGCGCAGCGTGGCCCAGTCGCAGCGCCGGAGCATGGCGTCCACGCCGACCAACCGCAAGGACGCCGCCAAGCGCCAGCGCGAAGCGCGACGCGCGGATCTGGCCAAGCAGCGCGAGGCGCTGGCGAGCGGTGACGAGCGGTATCTCCCGGCCCGTGACAAGGGCCCCATCCGCCGGTTCGCCCGCGACTTCATCGACTCGCGCTTCAGCGTCGCCGAGTTCTTCCTGCCGCTCGCGGTGCTCATCCTGGTGCTGAGCATGCTGCCGTCGCCGCAGGTCAAGAACCTCTCTCTGCTGCTCTGGCTGGTCGTGATCGTACTGATCGTGATCGACTCGATCGGTGTCGCCATCCGTCTGAAGAAGCAGCTGCGGAGCCGCTTCCCGAACGAGAACCTCCGCGGCGCCGTGCCGTACGCCCTGATGCGCAGCCTCCAGATGCGTCGGCTGCGGCTGCCGAAGCCGCAGGTCAAGCGGGGAGAGCGGCCCTGAGCGCTGCGCCCTGCCAGGGGGCCGGGGACGCACCGTCGGCCGCATGGAACCCCGGTGGGGCGACGGGCTGGCTCAGTGGACTCGGAGGTCTGCGGAACACCGTCCGCCAGGAGCTGGTCGCCCGGCAGCTCGAGGAACAGATGGCCGGGCGCTTCCCGGTGGGCCGGCGGCTGCGGATCCTCGACGTGGGGCTGGGTCAGGGCACACAGGCGCTCCGGCTCGCCCGCGCCGGACACGAGGTCACCGGACTGGAGTCCGACGCCCGGATGCTGGCGACGGCCCGGACCGCGCTGGCCGCCGAGCCGGAGGGCATCCGCGAGCGGGTGCGGCTGATCGAGGGCGACGGACGCGAGACGGGCGTGCACTTCCTTCCGGGCAGCTTCGATGTGGTGCTGTGCCATGGCGTGCTGATGTACCTCAGCGAGCCGGACCCGTTCCTGGCGGGCCTCGCCCGGGTGCTGGCCCCCGGCGGCCTGCTCTCGCTGCTCGTACGGAACGCCGACGCGCTGGCGATGCGCCCCGGGCTGGCCGGCGACTGGGACACCGCGCTGGCCTCGTTCGACTCCCCCGCGTACACCAACCGCATCGGTCTGCGGGTGCGCGCCGACCGGCTGTCCGCGCTCACGACCACGCTGGACGGGATCGGCGCGCCGCTGCACACCTGGTACGGCGTCCGTGTCTTCACCGACCTCGCCGCCGACGACGAGCGGCCGCCGGGCCCCGAGCAGCTGGAGCGGATACTCGCCGCGGAGGAACGGGCGGGCCGCACCGACCCGTATCGCGCGGTCGCGGCCCTGCTGCACCTGTGCGGCGTCCGGGGCTGAAGCGGGGTGAACCCGATCCGGCCGGGCCGGAACCGGAAGCTGCGCCGCGGGACCCGGGCCGGCCGGGGCCCGGCTCGGAGCGCCGATCGGGGGTCGGCCCCGGAACAACGGTGACGGCCGCTCCGAGGCCCCGGCGGCGGGGTTGGCGGCCGCCCTTCTACGCCTCCTCGGCGTGCAGGCTCATCGGCCCGTAGATCTTGGTGCGGTCCTCGAAGAGGGTCACCTGTGCGGTCCCGCCCTCCAGCAGGTCCTTCCAGACTTCGCCGATCCAGGACTCCGCGTCCCCCTGGGTGCTGAACTCCTCGGGCTCCACCGCGGGCACCGTCTCCGTCCCGTCGGACTTCTCGAACCGCCACGTCCACGCCATGTCCGCCTCCTGAGTCCCTCCGAGTACGTGCTGCCCGCAGCCTAACGGGCTGTACGGGTGGCCCCGCGCGCCCGTGACGCGGCGACGCGAGACGATCGGGGCGTGGAACTCACTTTCCTCGGCACCGGAGCCCCCGGCGGACTGCCCCGCCCCGACTGTCCGTGCGCGGCGTGCGCGACCGCCACCGGCGAGGAGGCGCGGTCCGCCACAGCGCTGCTCGTGGACGGCGCGCTGCTGCTCGACCTCACCCCCGGCGCCGCGCTCGCCGCCGCGCGCGCGGGGCAGTCACTGGTCGGCGTACGACAGGTGCTGCTGTCGCACCCGCACGACGGGCCGGCCGTGGACGTGCCGGCCGGGCTGCCCGCCCCCGGGCGGGTGCCGGACGGGCGGGAGCTGGCGCTGATCAGCGGTCATCGGGTCCGGGCCGTCGCGATGGACGTGCCGGGCACCGGCTACGCGGTCACGGGGCCGGACGGGGAGAAACTGCTGTACCTCCCGCCGGGGGCGTCGCCCGCGGGGCTCGGGGCGGGCGGCCTCGAACCGTACGACATGGCCGTGCTCGATGTGATCGTGCGCCCCGACGCGCTCGCCCGGCTGCGGGCGGCGGGCGCGGTCACGGCGGCCACCGATGTGATCGCCGCCCACATCGACCACGAGGTGCCGCCGGGGGCCGAACTGCGCCGCAGGCTGGCGGCGGCGGGGACGCGCGCCGTGACGGACGGGGAGACCGTACGCGTCGGTGAGCACGGCGAGTACGCGGCCCTGCCCGCCCCGCCGCGGCGCACCCTGGTCCTCGGCGGGGCACGCTCGGGGAAGTCGGTGGAGGCGGAGCGGCGGCTGTAGTCGTTCCCCGAAGTGGTGTACGTCGCGACGGGCGGCACCCGTGAGGGCGACGGCGACTGGGCGGACCGGATCGCCCTCCACCGGGAGCGCCGCCCGGGCTCCTGGCGGACGCTGGAGACCTGCGACCTGGTCCCGCTGCTCGCGGAGGACGGGCCTCCGCTGCTGATCGACTGCCTCGCGCTGTGGCTGACGGACGCGATGGACGCGGCCGGGGCGTGGGACGACGAGCGCTGGGCGGCGGGCGGCCGCCGTGAGCTGCGCGAGCGGACGGACGCGCTGGTGTCGGCGGTGCGGGGGACGCGTCGCCGGGTGGTCGCCGTCTCGAACGAGGTCGGCTCCGGTGTGGTCCCGGCGACCGCGGCCGGCCGTCGCTTCCGCGACGAACTCGGGCGCCTCAACGCGGCCTTCGCGGCGGAGTGCGAACACGTCCTCCTGGTGGTGGCGGGCCAGGCGCTCCCCCTCCGCTGAACGGCCTCCGCCCGGGGCCGCACGGCCCGCACGGCGACACCTGCCGTACGGCGGCTGCGGGCCGCGCCTCCGCCCGGAGCCACACCTCCCGTACGGCGGCTGCGGGCTGCGGCTCCGCCCCGGGCGAGCACCACGGCCCGCAGGGCATGGCCCCCATGGCACCGGATGACCGGCAGCCGATGCCGGCGGAGTCACCCAGCGACCGCCACACCGGCCCCCGCCGGTCCCCCGCCCCCGCCGCGT
The DNA here is from genome assembly GCF_052245415.1 of Streptomyces sp. 8N706. Taxonomy (NCBI): domain Bacteria; kingdom Bacillati; phylum Actinomycetota; class Actinomycetes; order Kitasatosporales; family Streptomycetaceae; genus Streptomyces; species Streptomyces sp. 8N706. The sequence continues at coordinate 41,188 of NZ_JBQQBW010000047.1, forward strand.
CAGGTAATGCCTCAGCGGAGGAACCGCCTGAGGGCTTGATGCCCACGTGCGGGCCTCCGGTCCGGCGGCCGCGCTCGGCACCGCGCCGACAGCCCGTCCCGCGCCCTGCCATGGCGGGCCGCTGCCCCGTGGCAGGGAGCGCCCGGCAGCGAGTGGCCCCGTGGAGCTTGGTGCCCCCCTGGAGCTTGGTGCCCCCCTGGAGCTTGGTGCCCCCGTGAGCCTTCCGACGCCCGCCACAGCGGCATTCGGCCCGTCGGTCCGCCCCGCCGTGGGCGTTCATCGGGTCTCCGCCCGGGTGGCACGGGCCCGGCACGCAACGGTCGCGCCGCCCCGGTAGGGTTCGGCGGATGAGCGGCCTGAATCTCGACGACTTCGGCAATGTGATCGAGCGCCCCGACTCCGGCGTCCGGCGCGACGCCGAGGAGCGGCGGGAGCGCTTCGTCGCGCCCCCCGGTTCGTTCGGACGCCTCGACGAGCTCGGCGAGTGGCTCGCCGCCGCGCAGGGCGCGGTGCCGGTGAAGCCCGTCGAGCGGCCCCGCGTCGTCCTCTTCGCCGGCGACCACGGAATCGCCGCGCTCGGGGTGTCCGCCCGCCCCGCCGGTACCGCCCACCGGCTCGTACGGGCCGTCCTCGAGGGCGAGAGCCCCGTCGCCGTACTCGCCCGCCGCTTCGGGACCTCCGTGCGGGTCGTCGACATGGCGCTGGACTGCGACCCGGCCGAGCTGCCCGAGGACGTCGTACGGCACCGGGTCCGCCGTGGCTCGGGCCGTATCGACATCGAGGACGCGCTGACCGCCGAGGAGGCGGAGCAGGCGTTCCGCGCCGGAATGGCGGTCGCCGACGAGGAGGCCGACTCCGGCACGGACCTCGTCGTCCTCGGGGATCTCAGCGTGGGCGGAACGACTGCGGCCGGTGCGCTGATCGCCGCGCTCTGCGGCACCGACGCGTCCGTGGTCACCGGTCGTGGCGGCGCCCGTATCGACGACCTCGCCTGGATGCGCAAGTGTGCGGCGATCCGTGACGCGCTCCGGCGCGCCCGCCCCGTCCTCGGCGACCAGCTGGAACTGCTGGCCACCACCGGCGGCGCGGACGTCGCCGCCATCACCGGCTTTCTGCTCCAGTGCGCGGTCCGGCGCACCCCCGTGGTGCTCGACGGCGTCGTGTCCGCCGCGTGTGCGCTGGTCGCCCAGCGGGTGGCGTTCCGGGCGCCGGACTGGTGGCTGGCGGGTCATACGAGCGGCGAGCCGGCGCAGGCCAAGGCCCTGGACCGGATGGCGCTCAACCCTCTGCTCGACCACGGCGTCACCGGGGGCGAGGGAACGGGAGCGCTGCTCGCCCTGCCACTGGTGCAGGCGGCCGCCGCTCTCTGGGCGGAACTCCCGGAGCGTCCGTCCGCCGGGCCCGGTACGACAGCAGACCCGCCAGAGCCGGCGGACCTGGGCGGCCCGGACGCTGCGGCCGCTTCGGCCGACGAACCGTCGGAGGATTCCGAACGCGACTGATCACCAGCACCTCGCGATCGTTGGGTTCTCCCGCCATAACTTCAGAGCCATATGATCGCTTTTCATGGGAGACGTCCGCTTGAGTCACGATCGCACCGATGTGGTTGACCGTGCATCAACTCCCGCTCGTACGCCTGGACAGGCGCGCCGGCCGGGGCGCACCGGGGAGCCGGAGGGGGCCCGTGGGGCGGAGCGCGGCCGCGGGGCGGAAGCCGGGCCGAGGTCCGGCCGGGCGCGGGCCCGCAGTGCCGCCTTCGCCGTCTGGTATCTGCGCGTGGTCACCTTCGTCAATCTCCTCGGCGCCGTCTGGGTGTCCCTGGGCCAGGGCGTCCGCCGGCACAACATCGACGAGTTCTTCACGCCGTACCTGCTCACCGCGGGTTTCGCCTCGGGCGTCTTCACGTTCTTCCTGGCGGTCACGATGCGCCGCCGCAAGCGGGCGGCGTGGATCCTCAACCTCGTACTGGCGAGTCCGTTCTGCGCCCTCCTGTGCCTGGCGATGACGCTGCCGGAGTTCAACCGGCATGTGCAGAACTGGATCTCCTTTCTCCTCACCCTCCTCTTCGTCGTGTCGCTGCTCGTGGGCCGCCGCGAGTTCTACGCCACGGGCGACCGGTCCAACCCCAGGCTCGCGGCGGTGGTCGCGGCCGGCGGCTTCCTGGCCGCCTCGCTCGTCGCGACGCTCCTGGTCACGGTCAGCAACACCGCCGACGACAGCGCTCGCTCGACCTTCCTGGACCGCTTCCACTACGCGGTGCTGCGGCTGATCTCCCTCGCGGCCGACGAGTCCGTCTTCGAGGGCATCTCCCCTCCGCCCTGGGTGGATGTCTTCATCAATGTGATGAGCACGCTGCTGCTGTTCGCCGTGGTGTGGGCCGCGTTCCGCTCCCGCCGCGCCACGGATCCGATGGGCCCGGAGGACGAGGCGCAGCTGCGCGCGCTGCTGGAGCGTCATGGGGAGCGCGACTCGCTGGGCTATTTCGCCCTGCGCCGCGACAAGAGCGTCATCTGGTCGCCGACGGGCAAGTCCGCGATCACGTACCGGGTCGTGGGAGGCGTCTCGCTGGCCTCCGGCGATCCCATCGGCGACCCCGAGGCCTGGCCGGGGGCGATCGACCGCTGGCTCGCCGAGTGCCGTGAACACGCGTGGATCCCCGCGGTGATGGGAGCGGGAGAGGAGGGCGGCACCATCTACGCCCGGCACGGGCTCGATGCCCTCGAACTGGGCGACGAGGCCCTCGTCGAGGTCGGCGACTTCACCCTCGAAGGCCGCGCCATGCGGACCGTGCGCCAGGCGTACAACCGGGTACGCCGGGCCGGCTACACCGTCCGTATCCGCCGCCACGAGGACATCCCGGAGACCGAGATGGCCGAGCTGCTGCGCCGTGCGGACGACTGGCGGGACGGTGCGACCGAGCGCGGCTTCTCCATGGCGCTCGGCCGGCTCGGGGACCCGGGCGACGGCCGCTGCGTGATGCTCGAATGCACGGACGCCGACGGCGCACTGCGGGCGCTGCTGAGCTTTGTCCCCTGGGGACCGGAGGGACTGTCGCTCGATCTGATGCGCAGGGACCGGGATGCCGAGAACGGCCTGATGGAGTTCATGGTCATCGAACTGCTCCAGCGGGCTCCGGAGGTCGGCATCAGCCAGGTCTCGCTGAACTTCGCGATGTTCCGGTCCGTCTTCGAGCGCGGTGCGAAGCTGGGCGCCGGCCCGGTGCTGCGGTTGTGGCGCTCACTGCTGAGTTTCTTCTCGCGCTGGTGGCAGATCGAGTCGCTGTACCGGGCCAACGCGAAGTACCGGCCGATCTGGGAGCCCCGCTACCTCCTGTTCGAGAAGAGCGTCGAGCTGCCCCGTATCGCCATCGCGAGCGCCCGTGCCGAGGGGTTCCTGGAAGCTCCCGCGCTGCCCGCCTGGCTGAGCCACCGTCACCGGCTCGGACCGAAACGGCCCCGCTGAGCGAGCGGCGGGGCCGCAGGCGGCGAGCGCTCCCGACGCCGCGTCTCCCGTCTGCCCCATCCCGTCTCCCGTCTCCCGTATCTCCTCTCCCGTATCCGGTGTGCCCGAGTTGCGCGGCGTGGCGGCATCCGGCTCCCTGGGCCTTCGCCCCGTGCGCGCCCGTGGCCGTCTGCCCTGCGGGCCGTCTCCCCGCCGCTCCTCGCCGCTCTCCGCCCGTGCCGGGCGTCGCCCCGTCGGCCTCAGCGCGTACGGCCGGCGCCTGCCCGGGGGTCGCCGCGCCGCCGGAGAGACCGTGCCGTCGAGGGTCCCGCCCCGGGGTCGGCCCGCCGGGGGGTCGTCGCGCCGTCGGGGCCGTCGGGACGCCGGGGGCCGTCGGGGCGTTGTGCCGTCAGCGTTCGGGGAACCCCGCCACCAGATCCTGGAAGCGACGGCTCAGCCGGTCCCAGCGTTTGTCGTGCCGGTATGCCCGCACCCGGGACTTCGCCCGCGCGCGCGGCCGCCTGCGGTACGCCCGCTTTGCCCAGGGCGAGCCCGGGCGGGCGAGGCGTACAGCGCCGAAGAGGGCGAGAAACGGCACGAGGACTCCGATCACCGCCAGCCGGGTCTTCCCCTTGAGCAGGGCGATGAGCACGATGAAGAAGTTCAGACCGACGGTGATCGCCACGGTGGCACGGTCCTGCTGCTCGTCGGAGGAGAGATCGTTCACCCCGAACGGCAGGAAGCCGACCAGCATCAGCCCGACGACGGCCGCGGTGAGGACGACGACTTCGACACTCTGCCGCCCCTGGTCGGTCCAGTAGACATCGGCGAGGTGGAGGATGAGCGCGAACTCGTCGAGCACCAGCCCCGCTCCGACCCCGAACAGGACGGCGGCGAGACCGGTGCCGAAGCCGTGCCGGCCACCGGCGATCGCGGCGAAGCCGCCGACGATGGTGAGGATGACACCCGGAACGACGTGATGGACGTGGACGCCGCCCGGGGTGACGTTACGGAAGGGGCCTTTCCCCGCCCGGATCATACGGGTGATCGAACGGGTGATCAGAAAGGTCAGGATGAAGGCGAAAAGCGCGAGGAGCAGAGGCAGTTTTCCGGGCTCGGCGACATTGCTCTCCCACCAGTGACCCATGACACCCGCTCCCGCTTCGGCTATGCCCGGCATGACCGCCTCTGCGCAATTTACTGCCGGGGGGCTCGGGATAGCCTGCGCGCGATGACCGACACGACTCCGGAACCTGCCCCCGGCCCGTCCGGCCCCTCCGACGCCTCAGCCGCCGCAGCCGCCTCCGGCTCCGCCGAGGTCTCCCGACCGTCCGGCTCCACCGAGCCCTCCGCGGACCCCGTCGGCGCCGACATCGCCGGACCGTCCGCCTCCTCCACGGCCTCGGGGGATTCCGAAGGGACCCGGGAGCCCGAGAACTCCCGGAACGTCGAGGAGTCCGAAGGGCCCGGGGAGTCCCACGACTTCGAGAATCCCGAAGGATCCGGCGAGTCCCAGGACTTCAAGGATCCCGAAGCCGGGGAGCCCCAGGACTCCGACGGTCCCGAAGGATCCGGACACCCCCAGGACTTCAAGGGTCGCGAAGAATCCGGGGAGCGCCGGAACCTCGAAGATCCTGAAGCATCCGAGAACTCCGGGCACTCCGGCGCAGCGACCCCCGCCGCTCCGGCCTGTCGCGTCTCCCTCGACGACGCGGCACGCTTCGCCTTCGGCACGCTGACCGTGCTCCGCGTACGGGTCTCCCGCTGGGACCGGGAGGCGGCCCGGGGCGGCATGCTCTGCGCCCCCCTCGTGGGCGCGGTCGTCGGGCTCGCCGCCGCCGTCTCGGGCACCCTGCTGCTGCTCTTCGGTGGGGGTCCGCCGCTCGCGGCGGTGGCCACGGTGGCCGTACCGGCGCTGCTGACCCGCGGGCTGCACCTGGACGGGCTCGCCGACACCGCCGACGGCCTGGGCAGCGGCAAGCGGGCCGAGGACGCCCTGCGCATCATGAAGCAGTCGGACATCGGGCCCTTCGGTGTCATCACGCTCCTCTTCGTGCTGCTGGCACAGGTCGCGGTGGTCTCCGAGCTGTACGCGGCGGGCTGGGCGCGCGGCGCCTCCGCGGCCGTCGTCGCGGCGGTCGCGGCCCGACTGGCCCTCACCCTCGCCTCCCGGGCCGGGGTGCCGGCGGCCCGGCCGGACGGGCTGGGGGCGGCGGTCGCCGGGGCCGTCCCCGTACGGGACGCGACGGCGGTGGCGGCCGGCTCGGTCGCCTTCTGCGCGGCCGCGGGCGCGGCCCTCGGCCCGTACGCCGCCGTGCACCACGCCCTGGCCGCCCTCGCCGCCGTGGCCGCCGCCGAGCTGCTGCTGCGCCGCTGTCGCCGGCGCTTCGGCGGCGTCACGGGCGATGTCTTCGGGGCCCTCGCCGAATCGGCGGCCACAGCCGCCCTGTTGGTCCTCGCCCTGGGCTGACACCCGTCGGCCCGCCTGCCGCTCCGTTCCGGCAACCGTTCGGCGGCGGCCCGTTCGCGAAGACGTCGACGAGACGCTCGGAGGCCGTACCCGCAGCGGCGAGAGCCAGTGATGCAGGGACCACAGCAAGCGGCCGGGTACGGGCCAGGGCACCGGCGCCGGGCCGCGCCGTCCGCGGCGGCACCCGTGCCCGCCCGGCAGGCGTACGCCGGGGCGCGGAGCCACGCGGCGCCGGGGCCCCGGGCCTGCGCTTCCGGCGGGCGACGTCTTCGTACAGCCGGTCGGAATACGATGCAGGAGCGCCCGAGGCCGTGCGCACGACGTTACGGCGGCGGGCTGGGCCTGTGCGACAGGCCCGAGCGGCGGCCGGCCCACCGACTGGCCGAGAAACGCAAGGGAAGAGGAACCCCAACACCGTGACTGCACTGACTCTCAGCAGCTCCTCAGCGGCGACGCTGCGCGCGGACGCCGTCGTCATCGGCGTCGCCAAGGGTGAGAAGGGCCCGGTCGTCGCGTCAGGCGCCGAGGCCGTGGACAAGGCGTTCGACGGGAAGCTGGCCACCGTTCTCGAGACCCTCGGCGCCACCGGCGGCGAGGGCGAGGTGACCAAGCTCCCCGCGCCGTCCGGCCTCAAGGCCCCGGTCGTGCTGGCGGTCGGGCTCGGCGACACCCCTGACAAGGGCGAGGGGTACGGCGCCGAGGCCCTGCGCCGCGCCGCCGGAGCCGCGGCCCGTGCGCTGTCGGGATCCAAGAAGGGCGCGTTCGCACTGCCCGTCGGGAGCGCGGCGGACGCGGCCGCGGTGGCGGAGGGCGCGCTGCTCGGCGCCTACGCCTTCACCGCCTACCGGAACTCCAACGGCAACGGCACCGGGAACGGCAAGAAGAACGCCGACGACAAGACCACCCCGCTCGCCGAGGTCACCCTGCTCGGGGCCAAGCCCCGCGACAAGGCCTTCAAGGCCGCCGCGGAGCGCGCCACCGCGCTGGCCGCGGAGGTCAACCGCGCCCGCGACCTCGTCAACACCCCCTCCAACGACCTCACCCCCAAGGCCTTCGCCGCCGCCGCCCAGACCGCCGCCAAGGAGCACGGCCTCAAGGCCGAGGTGCTGGACGAGAAGGCCCTGGCCAAGGGCGGATACGGCGGCCTGACGGGCGTCGGACAGGGCTCGGCGAACCCGCCGCGGCTGGTGAGGCTCGCCTACACCCACCCCAAGGCCAAGAAGACCCTCGCCCTCGTCGGCAAGGGCATCACCTACGACTCGGGCGGCATCTCGCTGAAGCCGGCCGGTCACAACGAGACGATGAAGTGCGACATGAGCGGTGCGGCCGCCGTGTTCGCCGCCGTCGTGGCCGCGGCCAGACTGGGGCTGGAGGTCAATGTGACCGGCTGGCTGGCGCTCGCCGAGAACATGCCCTCCGGCTCCGCCACCCGCCCCGGTGACGTGCTGCGGATGTACTCGGGCAAGACCGTCGAGGTGCTCAACACCGATGCCGAGGGGCGCCTCGTGCTGGCCGACGCCCTCACCCGCGCCTCGGAGGAGAAGCCGCACGCGATCGTCGACGTGGCCACCCTCACCGGGGCGATGATCCTCGCCCTCGGCAACCGCACGTTCGGGATCATGGCCAACGACGAGGCGTTCCGTACCGCCGTCCATGGGATCGCGGAGGAGGCGGGCGAGCAGTCCTGGCCGATGCCCCTGCCCAAGGAGCTGCGCAAGAGCATGGACTCCCCGGTCGCCGACCTCGCCAACATCGGCGAGCGTGCAGGTGGCGGCCTGGTCGCCGGTCTCTTCCTCAAGGAGTTCGTCGGCGACGGCATCACCTGGGCACACCTGGACATCGCGGGACCGGCCTTCCATGAGGGGGCGCCGTTCGGCTACACCCCCAAGGGCGGCACCGGCTCCGCCGTCCGCACCCTCGTGCGGCTGGCCGAGCGCACCGCGGCGGGCGACCTCGCCTGACGGCCGCGGCGCCGCCCGCCGGACGGCGGGTCCGGGCGGAGCTTCGTTCTCATGCGCCCTATTAGTGCCCCATTAATACCCATACGGGATGGGGCCTACGGGGACGACTCCGAACCGCCGCCCGGACGCGGAGCCGGAGCACCGGAGCCGGGACGGAACCCGGGAGCCGGACCGGCTCGTACGCCGGAGGCGAGGAGCCCGCGCCCGCCGGAGGAAGCCCCGCGTCCGCCGGAGGCGAGGAGTTCGCCGTCGACGAAATCCGCACCGGCTACGCGCGAGTAACCCTTCCGCAGGCCGGGAGAGCCATCTCACAGCGCGGCCCCGCGTCCCGCTGCCCGCCAACAAGTGCGAAGATGTTGTCTCGGCAGGAACAGGGCCCAGGCTCATCGACACACCGAGCCCGACGCAAGGGCCGAAGAAAAGCGGCCGAACAACAGCCGTCGCCCGGTCTGAAGACGACCGGCTCCGGCGTACCCATGCATGGAGGACGTGACGTGGCGAACGACGCCAGCACCGTTTTCGACCTAGTGATCCTCGGAGGCGGCAGCGGCGGTTACGCCGCTGCCCTGCGCGGGGCGCAGCTGGGCCTGGACGTCGCCCTGATCGAGAAGGACAAGCTGGGCGGCACCTGCCTGCACCGCGGATGTATCCCCACGAAGGCTCTGCTCCACGCCGGTGAGATCGCCGACCAGGCGCGGGACGGCGCCTCCTTCGGTGTGCAGACCTCGCTCGAGGGCATCGACATGGCGGGCGTGCACAAGTACAAGGACGGTGTGATCTCCGGCCTGTACAAGGGCCTGCAGGGCCTGGTCGCCTCCCGCAAGGTCACCTACGTGACGGGTGAAGGCCGGCTGTCCTCCCCCACCTCGGTGGATGTCAACGGTGAGCGCTACGAGGGCCGCCACATCCTGCTGGCGACCGGTTCCGTGCCGAAGTCGCTCCCGGGCCTCGAGATCGACGGCAACCGCGTCATCTCCTCCGACCACGCCCTGGTGCTCGACCGGGTACCGAAGTCCGCGATCGTGCTCGGTGGCGGCGTCATCGGCGTCGAGTTCGCCTCCGCCTGGAAGTCCTTCGGGGCCGACGTCACCATCGTCGAGGCGCTTCCCCACCTCGTCCCGGTCGAGGACGAGAACAGCTCCAAGCTGCTGGAGCGCGCCTTCCGCAAGCGCGGCATCAACTTCTCCCTCGGCTCCCGCTTCTCGGGCGTGGAGTACACCTCCGACGGTGTGAAGGTCTCGCTGGAGAACGGCAAGACCTTCGAGGCCGAGGTGCTGCTCGTCGCCGTCGGCCGCGGCCCCGTGTCGCAGGGTCTGGGCTACGAGGAGGCCGGGGTCGGCATCGACCGCGGCTACGTCCTGGTCGACGAGTACATGCAGACGAACGTGCCGACCATCTCGGCCGTGGGCGACCTCGTCCCGACGCTCCAGCTCGCCCACGTCGGCTTCGCCGAGGGCATCCTGGTGGCGGAGCGGCTGGCCGGGCTGAAGACCGTGCCGATCGACTACGACGGCGTACCGCGGGTGACGTACTGCCACCCGGAGGTCGCCTCGGTCGGCATCACCGAGGCGAAGGCCAAGGAGCTGTACGGCTCCGACAAGGTCGTCGCCCTCAAGTACAACCTCGGCGGCAACGGCAAGAGCAAGATCCTGAAGACCGCGGGCGAGATCAAGCTCGTCCAGGTGCGGGACGGCGCCGTGGTCGGCGTCCACATGGTCGGTGACCGTATGGGCGAGCAGGTCGGCGAGGCGCAGCTGATCTACAACTGGGAGGCGCTGCCGGCCGAGGTCGCGCAGCTCGTCCACGCGCACCCGACGCAGAACGAGGCGCTCGGCGAGGCCCACCTGGCCCTGGCCGGCAAGCCCCTGCACTCCCACGACTAGCAGTCCCGGGCGCGACCACATCCGCACAGATCGTTAAGGAGCAACCGAAACCATGGCGGTTTCCGTAACCCTTCCGGCGCTCGGTGAGAGCGTGTCCGAGGGCACCGTCACCCGCTGGCTGAAGGCCGAGGGCGAGAAGGTCGAGGCCGACGAGCCGCTGCTCGAGGTCTCCACCGACAAGGTCGACACCGAGATCCCGGCTCCGGCCGCGGGCACACTGCTCGAGATCCTGGTGGGCGAGGACGAGACCGCCGAGGTCGGCGCCAAGCTCGCCGTCATCGGTGCCGCCGGTGCCGCTCCGGCCGCCGCTCCGGCTCCGGCCGCACCGGCGCCCGCCCCGGCCCCGGAGGCTCCGCGGCAGGAGGCCCCGGCACCCGCCCCGGCTCCGGCCGCCCCCGCGCCGCAGGCTCCGGCCGCACCGGCGCCGCAGGCCGTCACCCCGGCCGCGGTCGCTCCGGAGCCGGCCCCGTCCGCTCCGGCGCCCGCCCCGGCCCCGGCGCCGGCTCCGGCGGCTCCGTCCCGTGAGGGCGACGGCGCGTACGTCACTCCGCTGGTGCGCAAGCTCGCCGCGGAGAACGGCGTGGACCTGGCGACCGTCAAGGGCACCGGAGTCGGCGGCCGTATCCGCAAGCAGGACGTCCTCGCCGCCGCCGAGGCCGCCAGGGCCGCGGCTCCCGCCGAGGCCGCCGCGCCGAAGGCCGCCGCCGTCGAGGCGTCGCCCCTGCGCGGTCAGACGGTCAAGATGACCCGGATGCGCAAGGTCATCGGCGACAACATGAAGAAGGCGCTGCTCGAGCAGGCGCAGCTCACCAGCGTGGTCGAGGTGGACATCACCCGCATCATGCGGCTGCGCGGCAAGGCCAAGGACGCGTTCGCGCAGCGTGAGGGCGTCAAGCTCTCGCCGATGCCGTTCTTCGTCAAGGCCGCGGCCCAGGCGCTGAAGGCCCACCCGGTCATCAACGCCCGGATCAACGAGGACGAGTCCACGATCACCTACTTCGATGCCGAGAACATCGGCATCGCGGTGGACTCCGAGAAGGGTCTGATGACCCCGGTCATCAAGGGCGCCGGTGACCTCAACATCGCCGGTATCTCCAAGAAGACCGCGGAGCTGGCAAGCAAGGTCCGCTCCAACAGGATCACCCCGGACGAGCTGTCCGGCGCGACCTTCACGATCAGCAACACCGGCTCGCGCGGTGCGCTGTTCGACACGGTCATCGTGCCCCCGAACCAGGTGGCCATCCTGGGCATCGGTGCGACCGTCAAGCGCCCGGTGGTCGTGGACCACCCGGAGCTCGGCGAGACCATCGCGGTCCGCGACATGACCTACCTGGCGCTCTCCTACGACCACCGCCTGGTGGACGGCGCCGACGCGGCCCGCTACCTGACGACCGTCAAGGAGATCCTGGAGGCGGGCGAGTTCGAGGTCGATCTCGGTCTCTGACGCCGCCGCACGGCATCCACGGCCGCGCCCCCGCCCGGGTCC
>NZ_JBQQBW010000048.1:0-52258 GCF_052245415.1 Streptomyces sp. 8N706
CGAGTCTGCCCCGATGCGTCGTACCGGCCCGTCGAGCGGTGATCGCTGTGCCGGACGGCGCGGAGTAGCCTCGCGGCCATGCCTATGCAAGCGATCACCATTCCCGAACCCGGCGGACCCGAGGCCCGCGTCCCCCGCGGGGACCGCCGTCGTCCCGCCCCCGGCCACTGCCGGGGTGCGGCGGTCCCCGCGCATCTTCCCCGGTGCGGCCCCTGACCCAGATCAGGGGCCGCACGGGCGTGCGGCCTCGTCGGCTTCCTCCGGGCGAGCGGGTCCGGCATTCCTGACTCCGGAGCATTCCTGACTCCGGAGCACTGCTGACTCCGGAGCGGGGGCTCAGCAACGCGTCACGCTACGGTCGCGGATAGCGCTTGTAGCGGGGCCCGGCGGAAACGGGGGCCGGACCCCGATCCGTACCGGGGCCTCCCCGGATGTGTGAAGGAGCGAATCCGTGGCCGGAGCTCTGCTGCCCTCCCTGGCCGGGCCGTACGACGACGACCGTCCCGACGTGCTCTCCGTCGCCGGACGGTCGTGTTCCCTCGGCGGGCTGAGGGGCGCGGCCGGTGCGGTCGCACGCCGTATCGCCGGTGCCCCGGCCGTGGCCGTACGGGCCGACGCGTCGCTGGAGACCGTCGTGGCGGTCCTCGGCGGGCTGCTGGCCGGGGTGCCGGTGGTGCCCCTGCCCCCGGATGCGGGGCCCGCTGAGCGGAAGCACATCCTCCGGGACTCGGGGGCCGCGCTGCTGCTCGGGGGCGATTCCGTGGAGGGCGTCGAGGGCGTACCGGTGGACGCGGGGGAGCGCGTGGACTGGAGCCGTCCGGAGCCCGCGCCGGACAGCACGGCCCTGATCCTCTACACCTCCGGCACGACCGGCGCGCCCAAGGGGGCGCTGCTGCCGCGCGCGGCCCTCGCCGCCGATCTCGACGCGCTGGCGGAAGCGTGGGACTGGACCGCCGATGACACGCTGGTCCACGGACTGCCGCTGTTCCATGTGCACGGGCTGGTGCTCGGTGTGCTGGGCGCGCTGCGGGTGGGAAGCCGTCTGGTGCACACAGGCAGGCCGACGCCCGAGGCGTACGCGGCCGCGGGCGGCTCGCTGTACTTCGGTGTGCCGACGGTGTGGGGACGGGTGGCGGGGAACGCCTCGGCCGCACGGGAGTTGAGCGGTGCCCGGCTGCTGGTCTCCGGCAGTGCGCCGCTGCCCGCGCCCGTCTTCCGCGACCTGGAGCGGCTCACCGGGCAGCGGCCGGTCGAGCGGTACGGCATGACCGAGACGCTGATCACCGTCAGCGCACGGGCGGGCGGGGACCGGCGCCCGGGCTGCGTCGGCACTCCGCTGCACGGCATCGCGACCCGGATCGCCGCCGAGGAGGGCGCCGGGATCGGGGAGCTCCAGCTCACCGGACCGACCCTGTTCAGCGGCTATCTGGGCCGCCCCGAGGCGACCGCGGCCTCCTTCACCGACGACGGCTGGTTCCGTACGGGCGACATAGCGGCCATCGACCCCGACGGCACACACCGCATCGTGGGCCGGGCGTCCACCGATCTGATCAAATCCGGCGGCTACCGCATCGGCGCGGGCGAGGTCGAGAACGCCCTGCTGGACCACCCCGCGGTCCAGGAGGCCGCGGTCGTCGGCGCACCGCACGACGATCTGGGCCAGCAGATCGTGGCGTATGTCGTCGCGGACGGGGTGACCGAGCGCGACCTGATCGACTTCGTGGCGGGGCACCTGTCGGCCCACAAGCGGCCGCGGCGTGTGGTCTTCCTCGATGCGCTGCCCCGCAACGCGATGGGCAAGCCGCAGAAGCGACTGCTGCCACCGGTGTGAGGGGTGTGAAGGGGAGGGGGCGGTGCCGTGGTCACGGTCCGTCCCCGGCCCCGGTGGCCCGGCGGCCGGTGACGCGGTGGCCGGTGACGGGTGACCCGGGCGCCCGTGGCCCCCGGCGCCCGCCCGGCCCGTGGAACCCGGCGCCGTAGCCCGGGCCCCCGTACGTCCTGCTCAGGCGGCCCGACCGTGCGGCCCGTCCGAGGGTGCTCAGCAGTCCCTTGCCGGGCCTGCATATGCTCATGCAGAGTGCTTGGTGGGTGAATAGGTCTCGGTGCTCCGCGGTGGACGCAGGGCACGTCCGTCCGGCCGGCGAGACAGGGTGTCCGGAAGGGGAGGAGCACGCGATGATGTCTTCCCGCAGGGCGGACCGCTTGGTGGATCGCTCCGCCCTGCGCTGCCGCCGCCGTCCTGGACGGCCGGACCCTCCCGGGTGGCCGGCCTCGTACGCCGCGGGCACCCTTTACGGCCCGTACGGCCGGTACGGCCCGTACGGAGAACTCTTCCGGCTCGTGCTCGGCTGCGAACCGGTCGCCGCCGTACGGGCGCTGTGCCGGCGCGATCCGCCGGCCCGCCCCGGACCCCCGGTGGGCCGGGCCTACCGGACGGCCGCGGAGGTTCTGGCCCCGGACCTGCGGGACCGGCCGCTGACGGATGATGTGACGGCGGCGGCCGGGGTGCTCGATCGGTTCAGCGAGCTGTGACAGTGGGAGAGCTTCCGCACGACGGACAGGAGGACCGGATGAGCGACGCGGACGGCGGTACGACCAGTGCGTCCACCCGCCTGCAGAAGCTCTTCGAAGGGCACCGGCTGACGCCGACGCAACGGCGCATCGCCCACTGCATGGTGCGGCGGGCGGCGGACGCGCCGTTCCTGTCGAGCGTCGAGCTGGCCGAACTCGCCGGGGTCAGCCAGCCGTCGGTGACGCGGTTCGCGGTGGCTCTCGGCTTCGACGGCTACCCCGCGCTGCGCAGACATCTGCGGGAGGTCGCGCCCGTGGAGCGACCGGCCGAGGGCGACGTGCTCAACGAGTACCAGCAGGCGGTACAGGCCGAGATCGAGAATCTGCGGCACCTCTCGGCGCTGCTCGCGGACACCGGGCCCGTCGAGCGCGCCGGCCGGGTCCTCGGCGCGTCCCGCCCGCTGCCGGTGCTCGGGCTGCGGGCCGCCTCCGCCCAGGCGCGCGGCTTCGCGTACTTCGCGGCCAAGGTGCACCCGGACGTACGGCTGCTCGACGAGGGCGGCACCATGCTCGCCGACCGGATCGACGCGGCCGTGCGCGCGGGCGCGAGTGCGCTGCTGTGCTTCGCGCTGCCGCGCCACCCGCGTGAGGTCGTCGAAGCCCTCGAGCACGCGCGGGCGGCGGGCCTGACCGTGGTGACGGTGGCCGACAGCGCGTTCGCCCCGGTCGCCAAGCACACCGACCTGCTGCTGCCCGCGGCCGTGGGGACCGGGCTGGCCTTCGACACAGCTTGTGCGCCGATGCTGCTGGGCAGGGTCCTGCTGGAGGCAGTGTGCGACGCCCTGCCGGACGCGCAGGCGCGGCTGGAGGACTTCGACGCGCAGGCCGCCGCACGGGGCCTGTTCGCGGAGTGAGGCCGCGGGGGGAGCGTCCTGTTTTCCTGGACTGCTCCCGGCCTTTTCGTGGCCTGCGCCCGAAGTGCGCTGTTCGTAAGTGAGTGAGTGTCACTCCCCCCTGAGCCGCAGTACGAGCTTGTTCAGCGCCCACAGCCCGATACCGACCGCGAGCAGCACACCGGCCCGGACGTAGACGTCCGCCGCACGGTCCGAGAGCGGGCTGGCGAGCAGGGCGGCGGTGAGGGCGCCGAGCACGGGCAGGGCCGTCGGGGTGCGGAAGTGGGGATGGTCGACAGGGTCCCTGCGGAGCACCAGCACCGCCACGTTGACCACCGCGAAGACACACAGCAGCAGGAAGGACGTGGTGTCGCTGAGGCCCTCGATCTCGCCGGTCGACACCAGCACGACCGCGATCGCGGCGGTGAAGACGATGCCGACGACCGGGGTCCGGCGGCGCGGCAGGA
This sequence comes from Streptomyces sp. 8N706, assembly GCF_052245415.1. Lineage (NCBI taxonomy): Bacteria > Bacillati > Actinomycetota > Actinomycetes > Kitasatosporales > Streptomycetaceae > Streptomyces > Streptomyces sp. 8N706. Next base: position 3,872 of record NZ_JBQQBW010000048.1, read on the forward strand.
CCCGGCCCATCACACGGGGCAGAATGCGTTCGTTCGCCATGCCGTAGCAGAGCCGTGAGGCCATCATGATGTTGATCAGCGCGGAGTTGGTCACGGCGAACAGCGCGATCAGGGCGAAGGCCTTCGGCGGGAAGTCGAGCCCGCCTGCCTTGACCACCTCCAGGAGCGGTCCGGAGGACTCCTCGAGCACCCGGTAGTCGACGAGGAGCGAGGAGACGAATCCGACCAGGACGTAGATCGTGCCGGTGACCGCCACACCGATGAAGATGGCCCGGGGGAAGGTGCGCCCCGGATTCTTGGTCTCCTCGGCCATGTTGACCGAGTCCTCGAAGCCGACGAACGCGAAGAAGGCCAGCGCCGTCGCCCCCATGATGCCGGTGAGCACGCTGTAACCCGAGCCGTCGGTGTGGATGTCGCCGAGCCGCGACGGCTCGCCCTCACCCGTGAGCACCGCCCACACCCCGATGGCGAGAATGACGACCAGGCCGGTCAACTCGACCAGTGTCAGTACGACGTTGGTCTTCACGGACTCCGAGACACCCCGCAGAGCGAGGGACGCCAGCGCCACGACGAACAGGATGGCGACGAGCGTCGGTGGAATGTCCACGAACTCCTGGAGGTAGTCGCCGCTGAACGCGCGGGCGGCCGCGCTCGCCGACGACAGGCCGGAGCACATCACCATGAAGGCGACGATGAAGGTCAGGAAAGGGACCTTGAACGCCTTCTGGGTGTAGAGCGCGGCCCCGGCCGCCCTGGGGTACTTGGTGACCAGTTCGACGTACGACGCGGCCGTCAGCGCCGCGACGACGAAGCCGATCGCGAACGGAAGCCACAGCGCGCCGCCGATTTTCCCGGCCACCGCGCCGGTGGTGGCGTAGATGCCGGTACCGAGAATGTCGCCGATGACGAACAGGATCATCAGCTTCAGGCTGATGGCCCGCTTGAGCGGTGTGCCGTTTTCGGCGGTGTGGGTGTCCGGTGTCTGCATGGGAGAGCGTTTCCCCGTTCGCCGGGTTTCACCCTCTCCGGGTCAACCCTCCGTGATGAACGCGTCGCGCTGCCCGCCCCCGCTCTCGGCCACGATCTCCTCGACCGTCTGCGAGGGGCGCGCGACTGAGAAGCGCACGCCCTGGGGAGCCGCCGGGTCGGCCGTGAAGCCGTGGACCGCCGGGCGCGCGAAGCTGTTGTACGCGTAGTGGTTGGTGAAGTAGTACGCGCCGGTGTCGAGCAGTACGGCGAGGTCACCGGCCTCGAACAGCGGTAGTGAACGGTTCTCGGCCACCAGGTCGCCCGCGAAGCAGCAGGGGCCCGCGACATCCTGGGCGACCGCCGGGCCGGACTTGGGCCGGCCCTCCGCGTCGTACGCTTCCACCCGGATGGGCCATGAGCCGGGGGCGAAGACCGTACGGGTGGCGAGCTGCGCACCGGCGTGGGTGACGGCGATGGGGCGGCCGCCCGCTGTCTTGGCGTACTCCACGCGGGCGATCACCAGGCCGTTCTTGGCCAGCAGTGACCGTCCGAACTCGGTGACCAGCCCGTAGCGTCCGTCGAAGAGCCCGGGCACCGTGTCGCGCAGCAGCCGCGCGTAAGTGGCGAAGGCGGGGGTGTCCTCGTCGGAGCCGAAATTCACCGGGAGTCCGCCGCCGATGTCGAGGGTGTCGATCTGCCGGCGCCCGGCGGCCGCGTTGATCTCCTCGGCCAGTTCGTACGTCGCCCGCACCCCCGCGGCCATCCGCTCCAACGGGATGCCCTGGGAGCCGACATGGGCGTGCAACCGGGTCAGCCAGGGGCGGTCGAGAAAGGCGCGGACCACCCAGTCGCGCGCCCCTTCGTCCAGGAGCGCAACCCCGAACTTCGAGGTTGCGGTGGCGGTGCTCATCGCGTCGATGGTGCCCCCGCCGACCTGCGGATTGACCCGCAGCCCCAGCGGGGAGCCGGTGGGCGCGGATCGGACGAGCGCGTCGATGCGGGCCAGTTCCTGGGGGTTGTCGGCGTTGACGGTGATCCCGAGGGCGAGGGCCTCGCGCAGCTCGGCGGGGGTCTTGGCGGGAGAGTCCAGCACCGTACGGGAGACGGGCACACCGGCCGCGCGGGCGAGCGCCAGTTCGCCGGGGCTGGCCACCTCGCAGCCCAGGCCTTCTTCGGCGAGCAGCCGGAGGACGGGCACCAGGGCGGTGGCCTTCACGGCGAAGGCGTGCAGCACGGGCGTACCGGGGGCGGTGAGCTCCGCGAAGGCCTCGCGCAGTGCGGTGGCCGACCGCCGGATGCCCGTGACGTCCAGCAGGCCGGCGACGGGCTCCTCGGGGCTGATCAGCCCCTGCCGGACCGCTGACCGTACGGCCTGCTCACGCCGTGTGCGGCGGTCCTGGTGGTCACTGCCCCGGCTGCGGTGCCGGTCGTCACCGTCCGGGCTCCGGTGCCACTGGTCACTGTCCGGGCTCCGGGGCCGGTCGTCACTGTCCGCAGGGGTCATGACGCCACTCCACCATCCACCGGGCGTCTCTGCCCAGGTTTTCCGGTGCCGGGCGTCCCGCGGCTGGTGACCGTGGGGCCGTCGGCCGGCGAGGAATTGCCCGGCGGCACGGTGGCGGCCCGCCGCCCGCACGTCGTCGAACCCCTCGTCGGTGCCTCGCGATCCTCGGCCCGCCCCTCCCGGCCCGCCTGATGCGGGCCGTAGCGGCCCACCCCCCTGTTGACTACCCTTATTCATGCCAGGAGTATGTGCAGTGTCCTATTCATAGCGGAGGCGAAGGCTTCTTCGACCGATCCGGCCGACGGCAGGGAGGCAGTGCCCATGTCAGGACCGCGACCCGTGCGAGCACCGCGTGGTACGGAACTGAGCGCCCGGGGATGGCAGCAGGAAGCCGCCCTGCGGATGCTGCAGAACAACCTCGACCCCGAGGTCGCCGAGCATCCGGACCGGCTCGTCGTCTACGGCGGCACGGGCAGGGCCGCCCGTGACTGGCGCTCCTTCGACGCCATGGTCTCCACCCTGCGGACGCTGGAGCAGGACGAGACGATGCTGGTCCAGTCCGGCCGTCCGGTCGGTGTGATGCGGACCCATGAATGGGCGCCGCGCGTGCTGATCGCCAACTCCAACCTCGTCGGCGACTGGGCGAACTGGGAGGAGTTCCGGAGGCTCGAAGCCCTCGGCCTCACCATGTACGGGCAGATGACCGCCGGTTCGTGGATCTATATCGGCACCCAGGGCATCCTCCAGGGCACCTACGAGACCTTCGCCGCCGTCGCCACGAAGAAGTTCGGCGGCACGCTCGCCGGGACGATCACCCTCACCGCCGGCCTCGGCGGTATGGGCGGCGCCCAGCCGCTCGCGGTGACCATGAACGACGGCGTCGCCATCTGTGTCGACTGCGATCCGCGGGCGATCGAGCGCCGTATCGAGCACCGCTATCTGGATGTGCGGGCCGACAGCATGGAGCATGCGCTCGCCCTCGCAACCGACGCGCGCGATCGGCGCGCGCCGCTCTCCATCGGTCTCCTCGGCAACGCCGCCGAGCTGCTGCCGCGGATGCTCGCCGAGGGTGCCCCGATCGACATCGTGACCGACCAGACGTCCGCCCACGACCCGTTGGCCTATCTGCCGCTCGGCGTCGGCGTCGACGACATGGCGTCCTACGCCGCCGAGAAGCCCGCCGACTTCACCCAGCGCGCCCGCGAGTCCATGGCCCGGCACGTCGAGGCGATGGTCGGCTTCATGGACGCGGGCGCCGAGGTCTTCGACTACGGCAACTCCATCCGCGGCGAGGCGCAAGTGGCGGGATACGACCGTGCGTTCGCCGTCCCGGGCTTCGTCCCCGCTTACATCCGCCCGCTGTTCTGCGAGGGCAAGGGCCCCTTCCGCTGGGCGGCCCTCTCGGGGGACCCCAGGGACATCGCGGCGACGGACAAGGCGATCCTCGACCTCTTCCCGGAGAACGAGTCCCTGGCGCGCTGGATCAGGATGGCGGGGGAGCGGGTCCACTTCCAGGGCCTGCCCGCCCGCATCTGCTGGCTCGGCTACGGCGAGCGGGACAGGGCGGGCGAGCGCTTCAACGAGATGGTCGCCGACGGCACCCTCCAGGCACCCCTCGCCATCGGCCGGGACCACCTCGACTGCGGCTCCGTCGCCTCCCCGTACCGCGAGACCGAGGCCATGCTCGACGGCTCGGACGCCATCGCCGACTGGCCGCTGCTCAACGCCATGGTCAATGTCGCGTCGGGGGCGTCCTGGGTGTCGATCCACCACGGTGGCGGGGTCGGTATGGGCCGCTCCCTCCACGCGGGCCAGGTCACTGTCGCCGACGGCACGCCGCTCGCCGGCGAGAAGATCCGCCGGGTGCTGACGAACGACCCGGGCATGGGAGTCATCCGCCACGTCGACGCGGGCTACGAGTCCGCTGATGCCGTCGCCCGGGAGCGAGGCGTCCCCATTCCCATGCGGGAGGAAGCATGAGATCGGTCGGCGAGCGCTCCGCCGGTGCCGGTGCCGGTGTCGGTGTCGGTGTCGGTATCGGTGTCGGTATCGATGCCACCACCGGAGCCGGGTCCGTGTCCGGGGCTGCTGCCTGTGCTGGGGCAGAGGGCCCGCCCGGGGGGACCTCCGCGGAACGGCTGCCGACACCCCGCGGCACCTCGTTCCACGAGATGTGGGCCGACCTCCGGCCCATCGGCCGCTCCCCGGCCACCGGCGGCTACCGCCGCTTCGCCTGGACCGGAGCGGACACCGACTGCCGCGCCTGGTTCCGGGCGCAGGCCGAGTCCCGTGGCCTCACCTACGAGCTGGACCGCAATGGCAACCAGTGGGCCTGGCTCGGTGACCCCACGGCCGGGGACGCCGTGGTCACGGGCTCCCACCTGGACTCGGTGCCCGACGGTGGCGCGTTCGACGGCCCTCTCGGCGTCGTCTCCTCCTTCGCGGCACTCGACGAGCTCGGCGCCCGCGGTGCCCGCCCCGCGAAGCCGCTGGCCGTCGTCAACTTCGGGGACGAGGAGGGCGCCCGCTTCGGAGTCGCCTGCGTCGGCTCCAGGCTGGCGGCCGGGCTGCTCACCCCCGCCCAGGCCCGGGAGCTGCGCGACTCCGATGGCCTCACCCTCCCGCAGGCCATGGAGCGCGCCGGGTACGACCCCGGGGCCATCGGCCCCGACCCCGAGCGCCTCGCCCGTATCGGCGCGTTCATCGAACTCCACATCGAGCAGGGGCGGGCCCTCGCACTGCCCTCGGAGGGCCCGGTCGGAGGGACCGGCTCTCCGGTCGGCGTGGCCTCCGCCATCTGGCCGCACGGTCGGTGGCGGTTCGACTTCCACGGAGAGGCCAACCACGCCGGGACGACCCGTATCGAGGACCGCCGGGACCCGATGCTCACCTACGCCGACACCGTGCTCGCCGCCCGCACCACAGCCCGCCTCGCCGGTGCCCTGGCCACGTTCGGCAAAGTCAGCGTGGAGCCGGGCGGCGTCAATGCCATCGCCTCCCTCGTCCGTGGCTGGCTCGACTCCCGCGCCGCGGACGAGGAGACCCTCGTCGCAGTGGTGGACGGGATCCAGCGTGCGGCCGTCGAGCGCGGCACGCTCGACGGTGTCGAGGTGAGCGTCACCCGCGAGTCCTTCACCCCCGTGGTCGAGTTCGCCCACGGACTGCGCGACACCCTCGCGAGCCTGCTCGGCCGGGACGGCACCCCCGTCCCGCTCCTCCCCACCGGCGCGGGCCACGACGCGGGCATTTTGTCCGCCTCCGTGCCCACCGCCATGCTGTTCGTACGGAACCCCACGGGTGTCTCCCACTCACCAGCCGAGACGGCCGCCGAGGACGACTGCCTCGCCGGGGTGCAGGCACTCGCCGACGTACTGGAGGGCCTGGCGTGTCACTGACGGCGCAGACCTACTGGGCGGAGCACGCCTGGCTCAATGGAGTCGTCGAACCCGCGGTCGTGATCGAGACCGCGACCAGCGGCCGGATCACGGCCGTACGGACCGGTGTGACCGTACCGCCGGCCGGATCGGTCACCCTGCGAGGCCTGACCGTCCCCGGTCTGGCCAACGCCCACTCGCACGCCTTCCACCGCGCCCTGCGCGGCACCGTCCAGGTCGGCTCCGGCACCTTCTGGACCTGGCGCGAGATCATGTACCAGTTCGCGGCGGGCCTGACACCCGACAGCTACTTCGACCTGGCCCGCGCCGTCTACGCCGAGATGGCCCTGGCGGGCGTCACCACCGTCGGGGAGTTCCACTACCTCCACCACCGCCCGGGCGGTGCGCGCTACGACAACCCCAACGCCATGGGGGAGGCCGTGATCGCGGCCGCCGCCGAGGCCGGTATCCGTATCACTCTCCTCGACACCTGCTATCTCTCCTCCGACATCGGCAAACGGGGCAGGGGCGTGGCCCCCAACCGCCACCAGCTCCGCTTCAGCGACGGCAGCGCCGACGCCTGGGCCGAGCGCGTCTCGGCCCTCGCCGCCGCCGCACACGGCGATCACGCCCGGACCGGCGCCGCCATCCACTCCGTACGGGCCGTCCCGGCCGCGGATCTCGGCACCGTCGCCCAGTGGGCCAAGGACCGGGAGGCCCCGCTCCATGTGCACCTCTCGGAGCAGACCGCCGAGAACGACTCCTGCCTGGCCGTCCACGGCGTCACCCCCGCCCGGCTCCTCGCCGACCACGGCGTCCTCGGACCCCGCACCACCGCCGTCCACGCCACCCACCTCACGACCGACGACATCGGCCTTCTCGGCGGCTCGTCCACCAGTGTGTGCATGTGCCCCACCACCGAACGGGATCTCGCCGACGGCATCGGACCCGCCAAGAGGCTCCAGACCTCGGGCAGCTCGCTCTGCCTCGGCAGCGACAGCCACGCCGTCATCGATCTGCTCGAAGAGGCCCGCGCCATGGAGCTCGACGAGCGCCTGCGCACCCGCGCGCGAGGCCACTGGACGGCGTCCCAACTGCTGCGCGCCGCCACCGAACAGGGGCACGCCGCGCTCGGCTGGGACGAGGCGGGACGCATCGAGACGGGCGCCCTCGCCGACCTCACCACGGTCGCGCTGGATTCGGTCCGTACGGCGGGACCGCTGCCCCGGCTCGGCACCGAGACCGCCGTATTCGCGGCGACCAACGCGGACGTGCGGCACACCGTGGTCGCGGGCCGTCATGTCGTCCGTGACGGAGCCCACCAGCTCGTACCCGACGTCCCGGCGGCACTGGCCGGTGCGATCGCCGCCCTCCGCACCTGACCCGCCGGCAAGCCGCCGCCGGGCCACCGACAGACCAGCGGCTGAAGGAGCACAGCGCGCTCATGGCCACCACCGCCATCACCCACATCGCCGGCCTCGTCACCAACGACCCCTCCCTCGGCGCGGGCCCCCTCGGACTGATCCAGGACGCGGCCGTCGTCATCGACGGCGACCGCATCGCCTGGGTCGGTGCATCGAGCAAAGCACCCGGCACTGACAACCGCGTCGTCGCCGAGGGGCGGGCCGCCGTCCCCGGCTTCGTCGACTCCCACTCCCATGTGGTCTTCGCGGGTGACCGCACCGAGGAGTTCAACGCCCGTATGTCGGGCCGCGGCTACACCGCGGGCGGCATCCGCACCACCGTCGCCGCCACCCGCGCCGCCTCGAACAACGTCCTCCACGCCAACGCCGCCCGCTACGTCCGCGAGGCGCTGCGCCAGGGCACCACCACCCTCGAGATCAAGTCCGGCTACGGCCTGACCACCGAGGACGAGGCACGTTCGCTGAGCATCGCCGCCGCCCACACCGACGAGGTGACGTACCTCGGCGCGCATATCGTCGCCCCGGAGTTCGCCGACGACCCCGCCGCCTACGTCCGTCTCGTCACCGGTCCGATGCTCGACGCCTGTGCCCCGTACGCCCGTTGGATCGATGTCTTCTGCGAGAAGGGCGCGTTCGACGGGGACCAGGCCCGTACGGTTCTGACCGCCGGTGCCGCCCGCGGGCTGACCCCCAGGGTCCACGCCAACCAGCTGTCCTACGGCCCCGGCGTGCAACTCGCCGTCGAACTCGGCGCCGCCTCCGCCGACCACTGCACCCACCTCACCGAGGCCGACGTCGACGCCCTGGCGCAGGGCGGGACGGTCGCGACCCTGCTCCCCGGCGCCGAGTTCTCCACCCGCGCGCGGTACCCCGACGCGCGCCGCCTGCTCGACGCGGGCGCGACCGTGGCCCTGTCCCCGGACTGCAACCCCGGCTCGTCCTTCACCAGCTCCATGGCCTTCTGCATCGCCCTCGCCGTACGGGAGATGGGCATGACACCCGACGAGGCGGTGTGGTCGGCGACGGCCGGAGGCGCAGCGGCGCTGCGCCGCAGCGACGTCGGGCGGATCAGCCCGGGAGCCCGTGCCGACCTCGTCCTCCTTGACGCCCCGTCGCATGTGCACCTCGCGTACCGCCCCGGCGTGCCGCTGGTGTCGGCCGTCTGGCACCGGGGCGAACTCGTCTGACCGCACCCGCTCCGGACGCCTCCCTGCCGGGCCACGTGCGACGCGGCAGGCGGCTCGCACCTCCCCCGGCAGGGACGGGCATACGGTGTCCGGGCGGGGAAGGGCGTACGGCGTCGGGTGTTCCGCGCTGAGCGCCGGTCCGGACCGACGAGCCGTTCGTCACGGCTGAAGGGCCCGTCCCCTCGCCGGGGCGGGCCCTTCACTGTATGCGCGTCGTGCGCGCGCTCCTCGTCGGAGACGGTCCGTCACTCCTCGATCATCAGACCCTTGCGGAGCCGGCCCAACGTCCGCGTCAGCAGCCGCGACACATGCATCTGAGAGATCCCCAGCTCCTCGCCGATCTCCGACTGCGTCATATTGCAGACGAAGCGCAGCGACAGGATCTTCCGGTCGCGCTGCGGCAGTTCGGCGATCAGCGGCTTCAACGACTCGACGTACTCGATGCCTTCGAGCCCGTGGTCCTGGTAGCCGATCCGGTCCGCCAGCGCGCCCTCGGTGTCGTCCTCCTCGGGCTGGGCGTCCAGCGAGCTCGCGGTGTACGCGTTGCTCGCCGCCATGCCCTCGACGACCTCGTCCTTGGTGATCCCCAGGCGCTCGGCCAGCTCGCCCACGGTGGGGGCACGGTCGAACTTCTGCGCCAGCTCGTCGCCCGCCTTGGCCAGGTCCAGCCGCAGCTCCTGCAGCCGCCTCGGTACCCGCACCGACCAGCTGGTGTCGCGGAAGAACCGCTTGATCTCACCGATGATCGTGGGCATCGCGAAGGTGGGGAACTCGACGCCGCGGCTGAGCTCGAAGCGGTCGATCGCCTTGATCAGCCCGATGGTGCCGACCTGGACGATGTCCTCCATCGGTTCGCTGCGGGAGCGGAACCGGGAGGCCGCGAACTTCACCAGCGCCAGATTGAGCTCGACCAGGGTGTTACGGACGTACGCGTGCTCGTGCGTCCCTTCCTCGAGGGATTCCAGCCGCTCGAAGAGAGTCTTGGACAGGGCCCTCGCGTCCACCGGGCCCACCTCGCCGTACGGCGGGATGTCCGGGAGGCCGGCGAAGAGCTCTTCGCTGTGGTCCTGGAGCTCGTGCTCGATCTGCTCTGCGTCAATCTGCTCGGGCAGGGGGTCCACCCGCGGGGAGGGGGCGGTTGTCGACGTCGCCATCCGTGCGCTTTCATGGGCGCTGTCAACGGTGCGCGGTTCGTCGAGCCGGGGTGACATGGTCTCCTCCATCATTCTCGGCATATGGCTGCCGATGCCGATATCTCTTCCTGCGGTGTGCGGCGCCTCCGAGCCGGCCGTGCTTGAACGTGTCCCTACTAGCCCTACCCGGTCCGACCCGAACAAAGCAAGGCCGAGTTATGATGGTATGCCCGTTTCGAGGGGATGTTCGGCTACCAGACGGCGTATCGAAGGCGTAGGGTTCGTAGTGCGCCGTCGCAAGCAACCAGAAGGGGTGCGCATGGACCGCGGGATGGTCGGCAGTACCAACAGGGGCCGACTCCAGGTCGAGGTTCGGCACCAGGGTTCCAGCGCGGTCGTGATACCGGCGGGTGAGCTCGATCACCACACGGCCGAGCTGCTGCGGGAGCCGCTGGATGAGTGCGTGGACCAGGGCCGTTCACGGCTCGTGGTGGACTGCTCCCAGCTCGAGTTCTGCGACTCCACGGGCCTCAATGTGCTGCTCGGTGCCAGGCTCAAGGCCGAGGCGGCCGGTGGTGGTGTCCACCTGACCGGCATGCTCCCTGTAGTCGCAAGAGTGTTCGAGATCACGGGTGCCGAGGCGGTCTTCACCGTGCATGACACCCTCGACGAGGCGCTCGCCGACTCGCCGACCGACTGACCGCTCCACCCCTCCCGCCCGGGGTGTGTGATGCGCGCGTTACGCGCGTCACACGTTTCCTACCGAAGAAGTGGGTGTTCTCATGGATCGGTCGGGCAGGAGACAGCTGAATCTGATGAATCTGTCAGGTACTGGTTACCTGTCTATCGGCGAATCGGTGAGGTGAAGCGCTGATGAGCACCACTCGGCCGTACTCGCCGGGCGATCGTGGCCCGGAGTCGGACGGTGCTTCCCCTGCCGTTCCAGCGGCTGGACAGGTGCGCAGACTGCGGCTCAACGGGGCCAGCGGCATCGTCCCGAGCGCCCGGGACTTCACGCGGCAGGCTCTCTACGACTGGGGCTGGTTGCCCGCCGCCACCGGTGACCAGCGCGCCGCGGCCGAGGATGTGCTGCTCGTGGTCTCCGAGCTGGTCACCAACGCCTGTCTGCACGCCGAGGGCCCGGAGGAGCTGAGGGTCGGCGTCGTGGGAAAGGTCCTCCGGCTCGAGGTCGTGGACCTCGGTACGGGGTCGCCCGCGCCCCGCACACCGCATCGCGCCGGCCGGCCCGGCGGCCACGGCATGTTCATCGTCCAGCGGCTGTGTCTCGACTGGGGTGTCGTGCGCAACCCCGAGGGCGGGACCGGCAAGACCGTATGGGCGGAGCTGGCCGCACCGGCTTAGCGTGGGCCCCTTCTCTCATCTCTCCTTGTGAACACGCCGATCGGCGTGTTCTTTGTCTTCCCTCCGCAAGGTCCCCGGCGTTCTGTCGGCACCGATCTGATGTGGCGTCAGAATCTGCGAGCTGCGGCCGCCTCCGCGCGGCCCGGTCGCGCTCCGTCGGCGCGCTGCGAGTTGACACCTGGGGAGATCCGTCGGCGGCACCCGAGGAGAGGGGAGCCCAGGTGTCCCCTACGAAGCGCCGGGCGGCCGCGGGGAGCGCTCGCGGTGGCCGCGGCAGTGTCCGCCTCGGCCGTGCTCTGGGCGGCCCCCGCCGCCCCGCCGAGTCGACTCCCAGTGCAGGACCACGATCAGGAACAAGGGCGCCGTATCGCCGATCGAGCGACGGTCGTCCCGCGGCTGCCCGGGTTTCCGTCCTGCCGCCTGCGGTTCAGGCCACGCGGCGGGGCCCGCTGCCGTTGCCGTTGCCGTTGCCGCTGCCGCGGCTCGAGCGGCGGCGCCTGCTGCGGCCCTCACCACTGCGCGGACGGTACGGCGCGCCGCCCCCCGCCCTCGGTGCCCGCTGCTTCTGCTTCTGCTGCGTCGGCGCGGCCGTCTCCGGAGCCGGAGCGTTGATCACCACGGCCTGTCCCGACGGCGTACGGGCCCCGGTGATCCTGATCAGCTCGGGATCCCCCGGCCGCACCCGCGCCGTACCGGGGGTGATGCGGGCCTGCGACATCAGCCGGCTCATGTCCCGGCGCTGGCTCGGCGTGACGAGGGTGACCACCGTCCCGGCCTCTCCGGCCCGGGCGGTGCGCCCGCCGCGGTGCAGATAGTCCTTGGCCTCGGTCGGCGGGTCGACGTTGACGACCAGGTCGAGCCCGTCGATGTGGATGCCGCGAGCGGCGACATTGGTGGCCACGAGCGCGGTGGCATGGCCAGTACGGAACTGTTCGAGCGTCCGGGTGCGCTGCGGCTGGGACTTGCCACCGTGCAGGGCGACCGCCCGTACGCCCGAGGCGAGCAGGTGCTTGGTGAGCCGGTCCGCGCCGCGCTTGGTATCCACGAACATGATCACGCGGCCGTCGCGGGCGGCGATCTCGGTGACGGTGGCCTTCTTGTCCGTGTCGTTCACCTGGAGGACGTGGTGGTCCATGGCGGTGACCGTCGCGGCCGACGGATCCACGGAGTGCGTGACGGGATCGACCAGGAAGCGGCGGACCAGTTTGTCGACGTTCCGGTCGAGGGTGGCGGAGAACAGCATCCGCTGCCCGCCGGGTGCGACCTGCTCCATCAGCCGAGTGACCTGCGGCAGGAAGCCCATGTCGGTCATCTGGTCCGCCTCGTCGAGCACGGTGATCGCGACCTGGTCGAGCATGCAGGCGCGCCGGTCGATGAGATCGGCCAGCCGGCCGGGGGTGGCGACCAGTACCTCGGCGCCCTTCCGCACCGCCTCGACCTGGCGGTTGATGGACATTCCGCCGACGACGGTGGCCGTGCGCAGGCCCAGCACGGCGGCGTACGGCGTGAGTGCCGTGGTGATCTGGGTGGCCAGCTCGCGGGTCGGGGCGAGCACCAGCGCGAGCGGGCGCTTGCTCCCGGCGCGCTGTCCGGCCGTACGGCTCAGCAACGGCAGCGCGAAGGCGAGCGTCTTGCCGGAGCCGGTCCGGCCGCGGCCGAGGACGTCCCGTCCGGCGAGCGAGTCGGGGAGCGTGGCCGCCTGAATGGGGAACGGCTCGGTGACGCCGTGCTCGGCCAGAGCGGTCACGAGAGCGGGGGCCAGGGGGAGTTCTGCGAACGACACGGTGGGCCGGGGCACGGACAACCTCTCTGCGGCAGGGTCTCGCGACCGGTCGGCCGCGCAAGCGGAAGGGCCCGCACCGTGGCGCGGGCCCTCGACGCCGGGAGCGTCGGACGAACGTCAGACCGGGCGGATGTTCTCCGCCTGGGGGCCCTTCGGGCCCTGCGTGACGTCGAACTCGACCTTCTGGCCCTCGAGGAGCTCACGGAAGCCCTGGGCCTGGATGTTGGAGTAGTGGGCGAAGACGTCGGGGCCGCCGCCGTCCTGCTCCAGGAAGCCGAAGCCCTTCTCCGAGTTGAACCACTTCACGGTGCCGGAAGCCATAGTTTTCTCCTTCGTGGGGCACTGCCGGGGCCGCACGGTGCGGCCTCCGCGTCGCCGAGATGATCGCCCCGCTCCGGATCAGGCCCGGAAAAACAAAGCGCGCCCAGGGATTACAATCCACCAGGCGCACACAGAGTTCATGGGTACCACAACTGCAACTCCGTGAGCCTATCACGGGCGCCGCAGTGCCCCGGGCGCGCGCTCCGGCGCCCGGCGCACAGGGGAACGTACGGCCGTTCCGGAGGACGCGCGCGACCCGGCGCCACGCCCGTGACACCGCGGCACATACGGCCGAGGAGTCCTGGGGCCGCGCACGCCAGGGCCCCGGAAATGCCGCCCGGGGGACGCCAGGCCCCCGGGGAACGTAGCCCCGGGGGCCTGGCGCCGGCCGTACGTCAGCGGCGTCCGTACACCCCACCGCGCCGGCGGCGTACGGACCGTGTCAACGGCCTGCCGGCCGCGTCAGTGGACGTCGCCCATCAGCCGCATGACCTTCTTGCGGTACAGGTGGACCGCGAACCCGGCCAGTGCGGCCAGGGAGGCCTCGGCCGCCACCACACCCGCCCCGCCCAGGTCGACACCGGCGAGGGAGAGCAGCCCGGTGACGCAGTCGCCCGCGGTGACGGCCAGGAACCAGACCCCCATCATCTGGCTCGCGTACTTGGCGGGCGCCATCTTGGTGGTCACCGACAGGCCGACCGGCGAGAGGCACAGCTCACCGATGGTCTGGAGCATGTAGATCGAGACCAGCCACATCGGGCTGGCCTTCGTACCGTCCCCGACCATGATCATCGGCGCGACGAACACAAAGAACGAGGCGCCGATCAACACCAGGGCCAGAGCGAACTTCACCGTGGTGCTCGGCTCCCGGTCCCGCCGCGCCAGCCACAGCCACAGCCAGGCGAAGACCGGGGCCAGCGCCATGACGAACAGCGGGTTCAGGGACTGGAACCAGGAGGACGGGAAGCTCATCCCGAGCAGCGTGTCCGCGGTCCTGGTCTCGGCGAAGGCGGCCATGGTGGAGCCGCCCTGGTCGTAGATCATCCAGAAGGCCGCCGCCGCGACGAAGAACCAGATGTAGCCGCTCATCCTGGTCTGCTCGGCGGCGGTCAGTTCCTTGTCGCGCTTGATGCGGACCAGGACCGCGGTGGGAATGACCAGGCCGAGCAAGGTGATGGGAACAAGCGCCCAGTTGAGGGTGAAGCTGCCGCTGAGGGCGACGGCGCCGTAGAACACGGTGGCGACGACGAGCCAGAGCAGTCCCTTGCGCAGGGTGGCGTTGCGCTCCTCGGCCGACAGCGGCGTCGGGACCACGCTGCTGCGGTCGCTCAGATGCCGGGAGCCGATGAGGAACTGGACCAGACCCAGTCCCATGCCGAGGGCGGCGAGTGCGAAGCCCAGATGCCAGCTGACGCTCTGGCCGACGGTGCCGATCACCAGCGGGGCCGCGAAGGCACCGAGGTTGATCCCCATGTAGAAGATGGTGAAGCCGCCGTCACGGCGCGGGTCCTGCGGACCGTTGTAGAGGTGGCCCACCATCGTCGAGATATTGGCCTTCAGCAGACCCGAGCCGAGGGCGACGAGACCCAGTCCGACGAAGAACATGGCCCGGCCGGGCACGGCCAGCGCCAGATGACCGGCCATGATGACGCCGGCGGAGACGGCCACCGTCCTGCGCGGTCCCCAGACCCGGTCGCCGAACCAGCCGCCGGGCAGGGCCAGCAGATAGACCATGGCCAGGTACACGGAGTAGATGGCGACCGCGTTGCCCTCGGGCATCGCCAGGCCGCCGCCCTGGCTGCCGGGCTTCGCGTCGGGGCCGCCGGAGATGAGGTACACGACGAGCAGGGCCCGCATGCCGTAGAAGCTGAAACGCTCCCACATCTCGGTCATGAAGAGAGTGGCCAGACCGCGGGGGTGGCCGAAGAAGGTCTTGCCGCCGGCAGGGGTCTCCTGCGATGCGGCGTCCTTCGTCAGGCTGGACGCCATGGTGGTTCCTTGCTTGCTCGGGACGCGCCGCCGGGTGGGGTGCGCGCCCGCAATGGGGGGGAGGCGGCACCGGAGCAAGTAAGTACACGGGGAGCCACGCCGTCGCGCTTGTGGCGCGCGGGCCCGGCCCACAGGTCATTCACTCTGTCCAATGCCGGTGATGCCGGCCCGGCACCAAAAAGGACCCTCGGCGTGTCGTACGTGCCAAAGGTCCCTCGGTGGTGCTATGGACGCCTCAAAACCATACGTCACACCGGAGCCGTATGCGGACGGACTTGGGCGAGGGATCACAGACGACGCCGGACCGTGGCGCCCGTCCGAGGGGCAGCTGACAGATCGTTCGGCCGAGCAGCCCGGCTCCGTCAGTGCGGCCCGCCCCACCACCTGCGCGGACTACCATCACCCCATGACCCGAGTACTGCTCGCCGAGGATGACGCATCCATCTCGGAGCCCCTCGCCCGCGCACTGCGCCGTGAGGGATACGAGGTCGAGGTGCGGGAGGACGGGCCCACCGCACTGGACGCCGGCCTCCAGGGAGGTGTCGACCTCCTCGTCCTCGATCTCGGGCTGCCGGGCATGGACGGTCTCGAGGTCTGCCGGCGCCTCCGGACGGAGGGCCACGGCTTCCAGGTGCTGGTCCTCACCGCCCGGGCCGACGAGGTGGACACCGTCGTCGGCCTCGACGCGGGCGCCGACGACTATGTGACCAAGCCGTTCCGTCTGGCAGAACTCCTGGCGCGGGTGCGGGCGCTGCTGCGCCGGGGCGCCGTCGAGGCCCAGCAGCAGCCGGCCGCCACCCATGGCGTACGGATCGACGTCGAGTCGCACCGCGCCTGGATGGGCGAGGAGGAGCTGCAGCTCACGGCGAAGGAGTTCGATCTGCTGCGGGTGCTGGTGCGGGACGCGGGCCGGGTGGTCACCCGTGACCAGCTGATGCGCGAGGTCTGGGACACCACGTGGTGGTCGTCCACCAAGACGCTCGACATGCATATCTCCTGGCTGCGCAAGAAGCTGGGCGACGACGCTGCGAACCCGCGCTACATCGCCACGGTGCGAGGTGTCGGCTTCCGGTTCGAGAAGAGCTGAGGCCTGCCCCGCGGGCCCTCATTAAGGGGCGGCGCGGCATCCGGTGGCGGTCAGCCGCCCGCCGCGCCCGCCCGGCGGACGCCGGGGATGCGACATCATCGGGTACCGGGTGGCGGGGAACACCCGCCGCGCTCCGCTCCCGCGGAGCCCCGACCCGTATGACCCCGCCCGGAGGGCACAGTGCGCCGCCGTCTGATCAACTCCACGCTCGCCGTGGTGCTCGTCGTCATCGCCGTCTTCGGCGTCTCCCTCGTCATCGTGGAAACCCGCACGATCGAGAACAGTGCCCGGGAGAGCGTCGGCTCCGAGGCCGTACGTCTGGTCAGCATCGTCGACAGCCGGCTGCTGGGCGGTGAGCGGGTGAGCACGGAAGTGCTGCGCGACCAGATCACTCCCGAGCGCTACGCCCGGATCGAGGTACCCGGCCGGCAGCCCATCGAGCTCGGCGAGCGGCCCGGGGGCGACGTCATCGAGTCCCGTCAGAGGGGCGAGGAGGGCGAGACCGTCACGGTCCAGGTGTCCGCGAACACGGTCAGTGAGGAGATCGGCCGCACTCTTCTGATCATTCTCGCGGTCGCGCTGCTCGCCGTCGTCGCCGCGGTGCTGCTCGCCGTACGCCAGGCGCACCGGCTGACCGCGCCGCTCACCGACCTCGCGGAGACGGCCGAGCGGCTCGGCTCCGGCGACCCGAGGCCGCGGCACAGGCGGTACGGCGTGCCGGAGCTGGACCGGGTCGCGGACGTTCTCGACGCCAGCGCGGACCGTATCGGCCGCATGCTCACGGCGGAGAGACGGCTCGCCGCGGACGCCTCCCACCAGCTCCGTACACCGCTCACGGCGCTCTCCATGCGGTTGGAGGAAATCTCCGGGACCGATGAGCTGGAGACGGTCAAGGAGGAGGCGACGATCGCCCTCGGGCAGGTCGAGCGGCTCACGGACGTGGTGCAGCGGCTGCTGACCAACGCACGGGATCCGCGTACCGGATCCGCGGTGGCCTTCGATCTCGACGAGGTGGTCAAGCAGCAGATCGAGGAGTGGCGGCCCGCCTCCCGGAGCGCCGGGCGGGACATTGTCTTTTCGGGCAAGAAGGGGCTACGGGCGGTGGGCACCCCGGGTGCGGTCGCGCAGGTGCTGGCGACGCTCATCGAGAACTCACTGATGCACGGCGCGGGCCCGGTGGCCATCCGGACGCGGGTCACCGGCAACCAGGTGGTCGTGGAGGTGACGGACGCGGGCCCGGGCGTACCGCCGGACCTGGGGGCTCGGGTCTTCGAACGCACGGTCAGCGGGCGGAACTCGACGGGGCTGGGGCTGGCGGTGGCCCGGGATCTGGCGGAGGCGGACGGCGGCCGTCTGGAGCTGCTCCAGCAGCACCCGCCGGTGTTCGCGCTCTTCCTGAGCCGCGAGGCGGACCAGCATGAGACGGGCAGCGGACCGGCGTGAGGCGGGAGCGGACGGGCGTGAGGTGGGGTGCGGACCGGGCACGCGGCGGGGTGCGGACGGGCGGGAAGCATGGTGTGGACCGGGGGTGAGGCGGTCTGCCGGACCGCGGAACCGGAGGGCGGTCCGCCGCGCTACTTCAGCCGGTTCACCCGGTACGTGGGGTCGGACAGCAGAGCGTCCTCCTCCAGGAACGATTCAGCGGTCTCGACCGCCTCACGCGCGGGCTGCGCCCGGAACACCCACGTGCGGTACGACCAGAAGCGGAACGCCGTGCCGATGCCGAGCCCGATGACGTTCTTCGCCACGTTGTCGGCGACCGTCGAGGTGAACCCGAAGCCGTAGTGCGAGAGGGCCAGGATGCCGTTCTCGATGATCAGTCCGATCCCGCTGAACAGCAGAAAGAGCGAGAGCTCACGGCTGCGCCGGGACTTGTCGCAGCTCCGGTAGGTCCAGTAGCGGTTGCCGATGTAGTTGGTGCCGATCGCGATGATCGTGGCGATCACCCCGGAGCGGACCACCGCCAGGCCGAAGGCGTGGACGCACAGGTTGAAGACCACGAAGTTGACCAGGAAGCCGACGGCGCCGACCGTCCCGAATTTGGCGAGTTCGCGGGCCAGCTGCTGCAGCCGCGAACGTAGTGTGCGCCGTTCACTCATGGTGATCGTCTGGCTCCGTTGTTGGCGTTGATCGGCTTGGCCCGGCCTCCTCATGCTAACCAGCGGCCCCTCGTCGCGCCGCTCGGACAGCGCCGAAGCGCCCGTACCGCACGGAAATGAGCGCAAGCGGAACCACCCCCGCCGTCGGAGGATCCTCCAAGGGTGGGTGAGGTCCGCTCCGGCCGCCGGATACTCTGGGTGGGTGACGTTCCCGGTAGTCGGCATGGTCGGCGGCGGCCAGCTCGCCCGTATGACCCATGAGGCGGGCATCCCCCTCGGCCTGAAGTTCAAGCTCCTCAGCGACACCCCGCAGGACTCTGCGGCCCAGGTCGTGAACGAGGTCGTCGTTGGCGACTATCGCGACCTGGAGACGCTTCGTGCGTTCGCACAAGGCTGCGATGTGATCACCTTCGATCACGAGCATGTGCCCACCGAGCATCTGCGGGCGCTGGAGGCGGAGGGCGTTCCCGTGCGCCCCGGCCCCGACGCGCTGGTGCACGCCCAGGACAAGGGCGTGATGCGGGCGAGGCTCACGGAGATCGGCGTGCCCTGCCCCCGCCACCGGATCGTGTCGGATCCCGACGATGTCGTGCGGTTCGCTTCCGAAGGCCTCGGAGGCGGGCCGGGGGACGGCTTCCCGGTCGTCCTCAAGACCGTGCGCGGCGGATACGACGGCAAGGGCGTCTGGATCGTCGGCAGCGCGGAAGAGGCGAGGCTGCCCGAGTCCGGTGGAGCGGCCTTCAAGGCGGGAGTCCCGGTCCTGGCCGAGGAGAAGGTCGACTTCGTCCGGGAGCTGGCGGCCAACGTCGTACGGTCCCCGCACGGGCAGGCCGTCGCCTACCCCGTCGTGGAGTCCATCCAGGTCGACGGGGTCTGCGACACCGTGATCGCCCCCGCGCCAGGCCTGCCGGAGGAGCTGTCCGTCCAGGCGCAGCAGCTGGCCCTGACCGTCGCCAAGGAGCTCGGCGTGGTCGGCCATCTCGCGGTCGAGCTGTTCGAGACCCGCGATGGGCGGATCCTCGTCAACGAGCTCGCGATGCGTCCGCACAACTCCGGTCACTGGACCCAGGACGGCGCCGTCACCTCCCAGTTCGCCAACCATGTGCGGGCCGTCCTCGACCTCCCGCTCGGCGACCCCCGTCCGCGCGCCCCATGGACCGTCATGGCCAATGTCCTCGGCGGTGACTACCCCGACATGTACGGCGCCTATCTCCACTGCATGGCCCGGGACCCGCAGCTGAAGATCCATATGTATGGCAAGGACGTGAAGCCGGGCCGTAAGGTCGGGCATGTCAACACCTACGGCGACGAATTGGCCGACGTCCGCGAGCGCGCCCGGCATGCCGCCGACTATCTGCGCGGGATCATCGTTGAGTAGTCCCGCGGCCGAAGAGGAGAGCCCAGAGATGAGCAGTGCCCGCCCGTCACCCGGCGACCGACCCGGTACGGGCGCTGACGCGCGTCCCTCCGCTCTCATCGGCATCGTGATGGGTTCCGACTCCGACTGGCCGGTGATGGAGGCCGCTGCCGAGGCGCTCGACGAGTTCGAGGTGCCTTACGAGGTCGACGTCGTCTCCGCCCACCGGATGCCCCGCGAGATGATCACCTACGGCGAGCAGGCGGCGGACCGCGGTCTCAGAGCGATCATCGCGGGCGCGGGCGGCGCCGCCCATCTGCCCGGCATGCTCGCCTCGGTGACCCCGCTCCCGGTGATCGGCGTCCCCGTACCGCTGAAGCACCTCGACGGCATGGACAGCCTGCTCTCCATCGTCCAGATGCCGGCGGGCGTCCCGGTCGCCACGGTCTCCGTCGCCGGTGCCCGTAACGCGGGCCTGCTCGCCGTCCGGATGCTCGCCGCGCACGACGATGAACTCCGCGACCGTATGCGGCAGTTCCAGAGCGACCTGAACGACCAGGCCACCGAGAAGGGCAAGCGGCTGCGGGCCAAGGTCGACGGCAGCGCCGGCTTCGGCTTCGGCAAGTAGGCCGCCGTCCATGACCGACCACCTCGCCCGGGCCCGCGAACTCCTGGCCGCCCACCCCGTCGTCGACGGCCACAACGACCTGCCCTGGGCGTTGCGCGAGCAGGTCCGCTACGACATCGACCGGCGCGACATCGCCACCGACCAGAGCGCCCATCTCCACACGGACCTGCCCCGGATGCGGGCGGGCGGCGTCGGCGCGCAGTTCTGGTCGGTGTACGTCCGTACGGACCTGACCGGGGACGCGGCCGTCAGCGCCACCCTCGAACAGATCGACGTCGTCGGGCAGTTGGTCGACCGTTACCCCGCCGACCTGCGCCGGGCGCTCACCGCCGACGACATGGAGGCCGCCCGCGCCGAGGGCCGTATCGCATCCCTCACGGGTGCCGAGGGCGGCCACAGCATCAACTGCTCGCTCGCCACCCTGCGCGCCTTTCACGACCTCGGCGTCCGCTATATGACGCTCACCCACAACGACAACATCCCGTGGGCGGACTCGGCGACCGACGAGCCCCAGGCGGGCGGCCTCACCCGCTTCGGCGAGGAGGTCGTCCGCGAGATGAACCGCACCGGCATGCTCGTGGACCTCTCGCATGTCTCGGCGGGCACGATGCGCGACGCACTGCGCGTCACCTCGGCACCGGTGGTCTTCTCGCACTCCTCTGCACGCGCCGTCTGCGACCACCCCCGCAACATCCCCGACGACGTCCTGGCCCTGCTCCCCGCCAACGGCGGTGTGGCGATGGCCACCTTCGTGCCCAAGTTCATCCTCCCCGCGGCGATCGAGTGGACCCAGGCCGCCGACGAGAACATGCGCGCCCACGGACTGCACCCGCTCGACACCACCGGGGCCGGTATGAGGGTCCAGCGCGCCTTCGAGGCCGCCCACCCGAGGCCGGTCGCCACCGCCGCCACCGTCGCCGACCACCTCGACCATATGCGCGAGGTCGCGGGCATCGACCACATCGGCA
This sequence comes from Streptomyces sp. 8N706, assembly GCF_052245415.1. Taxonomy (NCBI): domain Bacteria; kingdom Bacillati; phylum Actinomycetota; class Actinomycetes; order Kitasatosporales; family Streptomycetaceae; genus Streptomyces; species Streptomyces sp. 8N706. The sequence continues at coordinate 25,057 of NZ_JBQQBW010000048.1, forward strand.
TCGGCGGCGACTACGACGGCACCGCTTTCACCCCCGACGGCCTCGAGGACGTCGCGGGCTATCCCCACCTGATCGCCGAGCTGCTGCTCCGAGGCTGGTCATCGTCCGACCTGGCCAAGCTGACCTGGGAGAACGCGGTCCGTACGCTCCGGGCGGCGGAGGACGTCGCGCGCGGCCTCCAGGCGGACCCGCGATGCCGCCCCTCGAACGCGACCATCGAACAGCTCGACGGCTGAGGGCCGGGGGCTCACGGTGGAGGGCTGACGGCCTCCGGGCTCCTGGGCCCGGGTTCCCCGGCCCGCGGGGGGCGGAAGCGGGAGCGGTCCCGGGTGGGTCAGGCGCGCCGGAACGGACCAGGGCCCCTGCCGCTCGCACGGTCCCGGGCCAGGTCGTACGTCCCGTCCGGTCCCCGGGGCCAGACCGTACGTCCCGTACGGGCCCCTGAGGTCAGGCGCGCGGACGCCCGAGGGCCCGGTACGTCCAGCCCGCCTCGCGCCACCGCTCCGGGTCCAGTGCGTTGCGCCCGTCCAGCATCCGCCGCTCCGCGACGACCTCGCCCAGCGCCGCCGCGTCGAGGTCGCGGAACTCGCGCCACTCGGTCAGATGCAGCACCACATCCGCCCCGTGCGCCGCGTCCAGCGCCGTCGGGGCGTAGCCGAGCGTGGGAAAGAGACGGCGGGCGTTCTCCATGGCCTTGGGGTCGTAGATCGTGACCTGGCCGCCCTGGAGGTGGATCTGCCCGGCGACATTGAGCGCGGGGGAGTCCCGCACGTCGTCGGAGTCCGGCTTGAACGCCGCGCCGAGCACCGCCACCCGCTTGCCCAGGAAGCTGCCGCCGCCCACGGCCTCGCGGGCCAGCTCCACCATGCGCCCACGGCTGCGCATATTGATCGAGTCGACCTCGCGCAGGAACGTCAGGGCCTGGTCGGCGCCCAGCTCGCCCGCCCGGGCCATGAAGGCCCGGATGTCCTTGGGCAGGCAGCCGCCGCCGAATCCGATCCCGGCCCGCAGGAACTTCTTCCCGATCCGCTCGTCGTAGCCGATGGCCTCCGCGAGCTTCACCACATCGCCGTCGGCCGCCTCGCAGACCTCCGCCATCGCGTTGATGAAGGAGATCTTGGTGGAGAGGAAGGAGTTCGCGGAGGTTTTGACCAGCTCGGCGGTCGGGAAGTCGGTGACGACGAACGGCGAGCCCTCCGTGATGGGCGTCGCATAGACCTCGCGCAGCTGCTTCTCCGCGTGCTCGCTCGTGACGCCGACCACGATCCGGTCGGGGCGCAGGGTGTCGTCGACGGCGAAGCCCTCGCGCAGGAACTCCGGGTTCCAGGCCAGCTCGGCGTCCGGGCCGACGGGGGCCAGCTCCGCGAGGCGGGCGGACAGCCGCGCCGCGCTGCCGACCGGCACGGTGGACTTGCCGACCACCAGCGCGGGCCGGTGCAGATGCGGGGCCAGCGACTCGAAGGCGCTGTCCACGAAGCTCATGTCACAGGCGTACTCGCCGTGCTTCTGCGGTGTGTTCACACAGACGAAGTGAATGTCCCCGAACTCGCCGGCCTCCGCGTACGACGTGGTGAAGCGCAGCCGCCCGCTGGAGCCCTCCAGGCCCGCGACGTGCCGGCGCAGCAGCTCCTCCAGCCCGGGCTCGTACATCGGCACCCGGCCCGCCGAGAGCATCTCGACCTTCTCGGGGAGGATGTCCAGCCCCAGCACCTCGAAGCCCAGCTCCGCCATGGCGGCGGCATGGGTGGCACCGAGGTATCCGGTGCCGATCACGGTGATCTTCGGGGCCATGTGTGCTCCATGGTCGTACGGGCTGGACTGCGGGCCCGAGCATAGTCGGGACCGTGACCGGGCATGGGGCCCGCTGTCGGCAAGCTCACCTATGCCCGGCGGGGCTCCGCCCCTAGAATTGAGTTACTTAACGGTAGTTAGCATTTTTGGGAGTGAGGACACCGTGGCGCCCTCGGGGAACGGCACAGCGACTGATTTTGACCTCTATCGGCCGTCCGAGGAGCACGACATGCTCCGCGACACGGTGCGTGCGCTCTCGGAGACGAAGATTGCGCCGTTCGCCGCCGAGGTCGACGAGGAGGGCCGCTTTCCGCAGGAGGCCCTCGACGCCCTGGTGGCATCCGATCTGCACGCCGTCCACGTACCCGAGTCGTACGGCGGCGCGGGCGCGGACGCACTGGCGACCGTGATCGTCATCGAGGAGGTGGCGCGTGTCTGTGCGTCCTCCTCCCTCATACCGGCCGTGAACAAGCTCGGATCCCTCCCGGTCGTCCTGTCGGGCTCCGAGGACCTGAAGAAGAAGTACCTGGGGCCGCTCGCCCAGGGCGACGCGATGTTCTCGTACTGCCTGTCGGAGCCGGACGCGGGCTCGGACGCGGGCGGCATGAAGACCAAGGCGGTCCGTGACGGTGACCACTACGTCCTGAACGGCGTGAAGCGCTGGATCACCAACGCCGGTGTCAGCGAGTACTACACGGTCATGGCCGTGACCGACCCGGAGAAGCGGACGAAGGGCATCTCCGCCTTCGTCGTCGAGAAGTCGGACGAGGGGGTCTCCTTCGGCGCCCCGGAGAAGAAGCTCGGTATCAAGGGCTCGCCGACCCGTGAGGTCTACCTCGACAACGTCCGGATCCCCGCGGACCGCATGATCGGCGAGGAGGGCACCGGCTTCGCCACCGCGATGAAGACCCTCGACCACACCCGCATCACCATCGCCGCGCAGGCGCTCGGCATCGCCCAGGGGGCGCTCGACTACGCCAAGGGCTACGTCCAGGAGCGCAAGCAGTTCGGCAAGCCGATCGCGGACTTCCAGGGCGTCCAGTTCATGCTCGCCGACATGGCGATGAAGCTCGAGGCCGCTCGTCAGCTCACCTACGCGGCGGCCGCGAAGTCCGAGCGCCTCGACGCCGATCTGACCTTCTTCGGGGCGGCCGCCAAGTGCTATGCCTCGGACGCCGCCATGGAGATCACCACGGACGCGGTCCAGCTGCTCGGCGGCTACGGGTACACCCGCGACTACCCGGTGGAGCGCATGATGCGCGACGCCAAGATCACCCAGATCTACGAGGGCACGAACCAGGTCCAGCGCATCGTGATGGCGCGCAACCTGCCGTAGAGCTCCCGGAGCACTGCTCCTGCCGAGAGAATCAAGAAGCCCCGGTCACCGGCCGGGGCTTCTTCGGTGCTTCGACTGCCTGACCGGACCGTGACGGATCCCCACGGGCTCGGTCGACGTTCCGCCGTACGGGCGCGTCGGGGTGGATGAACCAGCGCATGCCGGAGAGCGGGGGATACGTGCGCTCGCCCGACGTACTCCTGACATCCCGTCACCTTGCGGCCTGTGCTCCCTTCCGGCGCGGCGAACTGTCCCGACGCGACGGGGAAGCGTGCGGTTGCCGGGGTGTCCGGCCGGGCTTACGTTGGACAGAACGGGCGCCCGGGGGCTGGGTGCGGGGCTGCGGGGGGTGCATCCAAGGAGGGCCGCGATGACGCAGACCGGAATCCGCTCGGCATGCACGATGATGAAAGAAGCGATCGAGTACATCCAGCAGCAGATCGAGTCCAAGTTGGACCACATCGGATTTCTGCGGGAACGGATCGCCGAGTTGCAGGGCCGGCCCCAACCGGACCTCCAGCTCATTGCGTCGTTGGAGGAGCGGACAGAACTGCTGGAACGCGAGCTGGAGTCGGATATCTCGCAACGCGACGCCTACCAGAACGAATACAGCGCGCACTGCGTGGAGTAGGGCGCACGAGGGGTGACACGGCCGCTTCGCGTGGGGTCGTACGGTGCGCTCCCGGGGCTTGACCTCAAGTCAACTTGAGGGGTGAGGCTCGTCGCATGGACATCGAGACACTGCACGCCGACATCAGGGCTCTGACCGACCGTTCCGAGATCGCCGACTTGTTCGGTCGCTATCTGCACTCCCTCGACGACCGGGAGTTCGACGAGGCGTGGGCCGCGAGGTTCTTCACCGAGGACGCGAGCACCGCGACCCCCGCGGGAAAGGTCCAGGGGCGCAACGCCGTTCTGGAGAACGTCCGCACGGCCATGAGCCTCTTCGACCGCACCGTGCACGTCGGCTCGGACTACGTCATCGAGGTGGACGGCGATCGGGCGCTCCTGCGCGCGCACCAGCTCAGCACCCATGTACTCGTCGGCGGCGAAGACGTCTTCATCTCCGCCGGCCGCGCGGACAACGCCTTGGTGCGGACCGCCGACGGCTGGCGGCTGCACCGCGCCGACCTGCACATCACCTGGACACAGGGCACGCCGCCCGTACTGCCCCCGGAGCTCACCGGGGCCAGGTCATGATCCCGCGATCTCCCCGGGAGCGGGGAGCCGGGCCCACGGGCGGAAGCCGCCGATCACCTGACCGCAGGGCGGAGATCCACCGGACAGGCCCCTGTCCACGCGACGGGCCCCCGCCCGATATCGCGCATATCGGCGGGGGCCCGGTCGCTTGCGGCAAGCGCTGAGGTCAGTCGCTGGAGACAGTGACCTTCTCGTCGTTCTTGAGCTCGTTCACGAGCTGCTTGACCTTGGCCCTGTCCCACTGGAGGTTGCCGTTGGCGCTGTTGCCCGAGACCGGCATGTTCATCTGCTTGCCCTCGCCGCCCGAGACGCCCTTCATCGCCCAGAACATCTCGGCCAGGTCGAACAGGCCCATGTCCTTGTCGACCACGAGGGTGTCCAGGCCCGCGCCCATCGTGGGGTAGAGCTTGAAGGGGTTGAGCACGGTCGACGGTGTCGCGGTCTGGTTCGCGAGAGCCGACAGGAACTTCTGCTGGTTCTTCGTACGGTCGAGGTCGCTGCCCGGCAGGGCGTAGCGGGTACGGACGAAGGCGAGGGCCTGCTGGCCGTCCAGGGTCTGCTTGCCCGACGTGAAGTCAGCACCGGACTTCTCGTCCTTGAAGCCCTTGGGGATGTTCATCTCGACGCCGCCCACCGCGTCGACGATCTTGGCGAAGCCGCCGAAACCGATCTCCGCGTAGTGGTCGATGTGCAGTCCGGTGTTGGACTCGACGGTGCGGACCAGCAGCTCCGGGCCGTCCTCCGAGTAGGCCGCGTTGAGCTTGGTGTGCCGTCCCTCCGCCGGGAACAGCTTGCCGGAGTCGGAGCCGCGGAAGGAGGGAATCTCCACGTCCGAGTCGCGCGGCAGCGAGATCATGGTGGATCCGTTGCTACCGACGTGGAGGATCATCATCGAGTCGGTGCGCTTGCCCTCGGCGGACCCGGTGCGGAGCCTCTTCTTCTCCTCGGCGGTCATGCCCTCGCGGCTGTCGGAGCCGACGATCAGGTAGTTGGTGCCGTCGCCCGTCTCCGGCCGCTCGATCACCTTGCTGAGATCCACCTCACGCTTGAGCTTGGAGTCGGCCCAGAAGTAGGTGGTGAGGGAGGCTGCCAGGGCGACGACCAGCAGAGTGATCGTGCCTATCTTGAAGCGGCGGCGCCAGTTCGGCGCCGGGCGGCCGTACGGATCGCCGCCGCGCCCGCCGCCACCGCCGTAGACCTGGCCCGTGTTGTAGCCGTCGTCGTAGTCGTCATAGCCCCGCTGGCCCGGGATGCCACCGCGGTGCGGCGACATCTGCGGCGGCAGCGCCGGCTCCGCGTACTGCTGACCGCCGTAGCCACCGCCGCCACGCTGCACACGGCGCATGGCGCGCGCTGACTCGGGCCGGGCACTGGCGCTACCGCGCCCGTAACCGTCCCTGCTGTCGCCGGTCCATCCCTGGGGCCAATCATTCATAGAGGGAAGTGTGCCTTCCCGGCCGCCTCCGATACAGGCCGAGTGGCGAATCGCACCGCCGCTGTAGCAGACCTGATGCAAAGGGGAGAGGGCGGGGTCGGGGCGGATGCCCGCATAGGGTGGACGGCATGACTGACCAGGCCCATCGCCCGGAAGCTGAGATTCCGGGCAAGCCCACCTCCGCTTCCCGTACCACTCTGTCGCACATCATGACGGGGAGTGACACCAATCTCCTCGGCACCGTCCACGGTGGCGTGATCATGAAGTTGGTGGACGACGCGGCGGGTGCCGTCGCCGGGCGGCACTCGGGCGGGCCGGCGGTCACGGCGTCCATGGACGAGATGGTCTTCCTGGAGCCCGTCCGGGTCGGGGATCTCGTCCATGTGAAGGCTCAGGTGAACTGGACCGGCCGGTCCTCGATGGAGGTCGGCGTCCGGGTGCTGGCCGAGCGCTGGAACGAATCCACGCCGGCTTCCCAGGTCGGCAGCGCCTATCTCGTCTTCGCGGCGGTCGACGCCGACGGCAAGCCGCGCCCCGTACCGCCCGTGCTGCCCGAGACCGAGCAGGACAAGCGGCGCTACCAGGAGGCGCAGATCCGGCGTACACACCGGCTCGCCCGCCGCCGTGCCATCAAGGAGCTCCGCCGGAAGCGGGCGGCCGAGGGCATCGAGGACTGAGGCATCGAGGACTCTGCCGGGAGCCCGGGGCCCGGGATCCGGGGACATAGGGGCGGGGGAGGCTCGCGCGCCTGACGCCTGACGCCTGACGCCCGATGTCCGACACCCGGCGCCCCGTCAGTCGCCTACGGGCGGGGCCGTGCCCGGTGGCAGATGACCTCGTCGCCCCGGACCGCCGTGTCATCCATCACGGTCTCCACATGCACCCGCTGCACACGGCGGAAATCCGCGCCGACCGTGACACGCATCACCGGGCCCTGCCCGTAGACGCGCCGGAGCTTGGCTCCGGGGAGGGCCGCCGCGACCGTACGCGCCGAGCGGTCCCAGCCCGGGTCGTAGGCGATCACCGTGCGGCCGGCCGGGGCATCCGCGTCGCGGGAGCCGTCGCGGGCGTCGTGGGATCCGCGGGCGTCGTGGGATCCGCCGGTGTCGTGGGATCGGCCGGTGTCGCGGGAGCCCACGACGGCGTTGCGTGAGCGGTCGCCGGTGGCGCGGGCGGTGTCGCGTGAGCGGGCGCTGACCAGGAAGCCGGTCGCGCGCAGCTCCCGGCTCACCCGCTCCTCCAGGTCCGGCCGGTCCGTGCCGTTCTCGACCCGCACCCGTACCCGCTGGGGTGCGACGTCCACCAGGGCCGCGCGCTCCCCGGGCCGTCGGTGCACGGCGAGCGGCCGGTCGGCGCGCAGGGCACGGAAGATCTTCCCGGCCTTCCGGGCGTCCCATTTCACGGTGGAGCCCAGGCCCGGGACCGGATATGCGGCGTCCTCGATCGGCACGGAGGCGAATTCCGAGGAAGCCGCGCTGAAGCGGCGCATCGCTCGGCCGAGGTCCACCAGCTCGTCCGTGCCGAAGCCCCGGTCGGCGCGTACCGAGCCGACGAGGGTGGAGGCGACCTCATTGAACTTCACGGGGTTCATCAACACGCCGCTGCTGGTCGCCCGGTGGACAAGGGCCGCGAGGAAGCGCTGCTGGCGCCGCATCCGTCCGAGGTCGGCGGCGCCGTCGACATAGCGGGCGCGTACGTACTGCAGGGCCTGGCCACCGTTCAGTCTGGTCGTGCCGACCGGCAGACGCAGCCCGGTGTAGCTGTCCCGCATCGGGCGCACCGAGCAGACCTCGACCCCGCCGACGACATCGACGGTCTTCATGAAGCTGGTGAAGTCCACTTCGAGGTAGTGGTCGATGTGGAGGCCGGTCATCTGTTCGATCGTGCGTACGGTCAGCCTCGGGCCTCCCTGGGCGTACGCAGCGTTGATCTTCCCCGGGTGAGCGGGGAACCTCTCTCCCGTGGACCGGTCGGTGTACGCGGGCAGCCGAACGTACGAGTCGCGCGGGATGCTGACGACGCTGGCACGGTTCCGGTCCGCCGACAGATGCACCAGCATGATCGTGTCGGTGCAGTGGCAAGGGGCTCCCCCCAGGCGGTACTTCCTCCGGGCCTCCGGGGTGAGGTTCTTCCGGCTGTCGGTGCCGACCAACAGGAAGTTCAGCCCCTCACTGCCCCGCGGGCGGTCGTTCAGGCCTTCGAACGGGTCGACTCGGCCGATGGCGGTGTCCAGCCCGGAGACGATCGCGTGTCCCGCTCCGGCGCCGGCCAGCAGGAGCACCGCGGCCACAGTGGCCAGCTGCACTCTCCAACGCCGTCGGCGCCGTGGGGGGACGGGGTGGGGGTGCGGCTGGGAGGAGCGAGCCGGTGTGGTCACAGGGGACACCTCAGCTGGGGCGTGGGGAGTGACCGAACTCACGGTAGGTCCGTAGGATCTGCGTCTCGTGGCCCCACGCCGCCCGCCGGCCGCCGTGCACTCCGCCGCGTACGGGGGTGTCCGCCATTCGCGGTAACGTGAGAGCGATACTGCACTCTCCCGGGGGGCGACCCCCGTACCCCCGAGGACTTCCGTGCCCGCAGCACCCGAATCGAAGCTCCCGGCGGTCTCCGTGATCATGCCGGTGCTGAACGAGGAACGCCATCTGCGCAATGCGGTCCGGCACATCCTGGAGCAGGAGTACGCCGGTGAACTGGAGGTGGTGATCGCTCTCGGCCCGTCGACGGACCGTACGGACGAGATCGCCGCCGAGCTCGTTCGCGACGACGCACGCGTGCACACGGTGCCGAACCCCACGGGCCGTACGCCCGCCGCGCTGAACGCGGCGATCAAGGCGTCCCGGCATCCGGTCGTGGTGCGGGTCGACGGGCACGGGATGCTGTCGCCGGATTACATCGCGACCGCGGTCCGGCTCCTGGAGGAGACGGGCGCGCAGAATGTCGGCGGCATCATGCACGCCGAGGGTGAGAACGACTGGGAGCACGCCGTCGCCGCCGCCATGACCTCGCGGATCGGCGTGGGCAACGCGGCCTTCCACACGGGCGGCCAGGCGGGTCCCGCCGAAACGGTGTATCTCGGTGTCTTCCGCCGGGAGGCGCTGGAGCAGCAGGGCGGCTACAACGAGGAGTTCATACGCGCCCAGGACTGGGAGCTGAACTTCCGGATCCGGGAGGCGGGCGGCCTGATCTGGTTCTCGCCGGAGCTGAAGGTCTCCTACCGGCCCCGGCCGAACGTACGTGCCCTCGCCAAGCAGTACAAGGACTACGGGCGTTGGCGTCATGTGGTCGCCCGCTACCACCAAGGCTCCATCAACCTGCGCTATCTGGCTCCGCCGACCGCGTTGGCGGCCATCGTCGCGGGTCTGGTCGTGGGCGCCGCGGTGTCCCGGTGGGGATTCGTGGTTCCGGGCGGTTACCTCGCGGCGATCGTGGCGGGCTCGGTCCCGGCGGGCAGGGGCCTGCCGCTGAAGGCGCGGCTGCGGATCCCGGTGGCGCTGGCGACGATGCACCTGTCGTGGGGCTGGGGCTTTCTGACGAGTCCGCGGGCCCTCGCGAAGAAGGTCATCGCGAGCCGGCGTCCGGCGGTGCCGGCCGGGTAACCCTCTCGCGCGGAGGGCCGCGCCGCGCGGAGGGTCTCCTCCGCGCGCGGCGGGAAGCTCGTACGGACGAACGCGCACGCACAAACGCGTACGGACAAAGGGGCCGGACCCCACGGGCCCGGCCCCTCGGCATGGGCGGGTCGGCTACCAGACGTTCGCCGGGTTCACCTTCATACAGGCGGACTTGTCATCGCCCTTGAGTGCGTCCGCGCTGTCCGGGGCCTTGTTGTCGTCGGTGCCGGAGCCGTCGGACTTCGGGTACGCCGTCCCCGTACGCCAGTCCGCGCCGATGACGAGGGTGATCTGCGACACGTCAGCCGAGTGCCGGACCGCGCTCTCGGGCAGTCCGAGCGCCTTCGCCACGGCCAGGGCGTCACCGCGCAGATCCGCCGTCGGGTACGAGACCGTGGTGTCCGCCCGTGACTTCGGAGTCGCGTCCGCGACGGCCTGGGCGAAGCCGAGCTGGACAAGATGGCTCGCGACGAAGGCGGCACGTCCGCGGACGGCGATCTGTGCCGCCGTGCCCGTGCCGTTCTGGACGGTCACCGGAATCTCGCCGTTCGGTGCCGCCGGGTCACTGGGCTCCGGGCTCTTCTTCGCGCCGGGCTTCTTCTTCTTGTCCTTGCCGTCGAGCGCGATGTCATTGCGCATCAGCGAGAAGATCTTGTCGGCGTCCTTCGGCTTCGGAACGACGTGCGCCGGGTTCTGCTCGTCGGGGACCCAGGGCATGGTCGCCATGGTGATCCGCCCCGTCGGGACACGCTTGAGGTCGTTGCCCAGGTCGTAGAGCTTCTTCACCGTGCCGAGGCCGTTGTCGACGGTGAGTGCCTTGGTGGCCGCCTCCGCGAGGTCGGTAAGATTGTCCGGATCGGTGAGCTTCGTCCCGGATTTCAACTGTCGGACCATGGAGTTCATATAGAGATGCTGCGCCTTGGCGCGTCCGATGTCGCTGCCGTCCTCGAAGCCGTGCCGGGTACGCAGCCACTGGAGGGCCTGCTCGCCCTTGATGACGGACTCGCCCTTCCTGAGTCGGAGACCGGACTTGCTGTCGAACACGTTGTTGTCCACACAGACCGGGACCCCGCCGACCGCGTCGGCCATGTCCACCACGCCGGCGAAATCGATCATCATGAAGTGATCGACCGGTATGCCGGTCAACTCCTCCCAGGTGGCGACCGTGCAGCCCGGACCGCCGTTCTGCAGGCTGGAGTTGATGGTCGCGCTGGTCTCCCGGTACACCTTGCCGTCGTCCGTGTCGGTGCACTTGGGAATGGTGACCCGAGTGTCGCGCGGGACGCTGATCACCGACATGTTGCTGCGGTCCGCCGAGACATGGAGCAGCATCTGCACATCGGCGAGGGGCGGGCGGTCCGCCTCGGCCCGGGAGCCGCCGAGCCGGACGTTCTCCTTGGAGTTCCGGCTGTCGGAGCCGAGGAGAAGGATGTTGAGCGGGGTCTGTCCTTCGGCGTTCGGTGCGCTCTTGTCGAGGCTGTTGTCGCCGAGGTTCAGATCGTCCTTGTCGAGATTGCCGTTGAGGTGCTCGTAGTAGAGGTATCCGGCGCCGGCCGTGCCCAGTATCAGTACGGACAGGGTGGTGGTGAACCACCGGAGTATCCGGCGTTTGCCCCTGCGCTGCGGGGGGCCGCCGCGATGATGACCGCCGTCGGGCGTATCCCCCGGCTCCCCGCCCCGCGCTCCCGCTCCGCCCGGGCCGCCGTGCGCTCCCGCGTCCCCGTCCACCGTTTCGGCCTGGGGGGCGCCACGCTGCGCCCCCGGTCCTCGAACACTGCTCTGCCGCATCGGGCCTCCCCCGTGAATTCCGTTTGTCCTGGACGGCCCGATGGGGGGCCGTGTCACTTCGCGCAGATTTCCTTGTCCGCGTGCACCTTCTGGACTCCCTCGGGTGCCTTTTCCGGAGCGGTGAGGGGAGTGCCGGCGCCCTTGAAGTCGGCCCCGAGCGTCAGCTTCATACTCGCCGTCGGCTCGGCGTCCTTGGTCCCGGGCCGCAGGGCGGAGGCCGGCATTCCCATCATGTCGGCGAGCCGGCGTGCCTGGTCGGCCTGGTTGGGCGCGTACTCCAGAGTGGTCTTCTCCTGCTTCGGGCCCGGGGCGTTGCCGCCGTTGCTGGACTTGAGCACACCCTCGGTGTTCTGCATCCAGTCGACGGTGTCCTGGGCGGCTCCGAACGGCCCTCCGCCGTTGAGCACCTCGACCCTGACCTCGGACGGATCGGCCTTGGGGCCCTTGAGCCGGGCCGCCTCCCGGGCCTTCGCCTTCTTCTTCACCTCGGTCAGGGAGTTGTCCGCGCGCATCATGGCGAACAGCTGCTCGGCGGGCTGCTTGTTGAGGACGACCGTGCTCGGGACATTTTCGGCCGGGTTGTCTATCACGGGCAGGGTCGCGAAGGTGATGTTCTTGGTGTCGACCCCGCTCAGGTTCCTGCCCAGATCGCTGAGTTTCTTGATGCTGCCTATGCCGGTGTCGACGGTCAGGGCCTTGGTCGCGGCGTCGGCCAGCTTCCACAGCTTGCTGGTGTCGGTGAGGGTGTCGTTGGACTTCATCTTGCGGATCATCGAGCTGAGGAACTGCTGCTGGAGCTCGATCCGGCTCAAGTCGCCGCCGAGACCCACGGAGTGGCGGGTCCGTACGAACGCCAGCGCCTGCTCGCCCTTGAGGGTGTGGAGGCCCTTGCTGAGCTTCAGATGCGAGTCCGGGTCGTCGATGTCCTTGCCCAGGCACACATCGACGCCGTTCACCGCGGAGGTCAGCGTCTTGACCGCGTTGAAGTCGGCCATCATGAAGTGGTCGACCTGGAGGCCGGTGAGTTTCTTGACCGTCCGCATCGTGCAGCCCGGGTCGCGCCCCTCCTGCCCGAGACTGCTGTTGAACCGGGTCTCGGGCGTCCCCGGGATCACCTTCATCGAACCGTCCTTCTGCTTGGTCGGGCAGTCGGGGATGTCGGTGATGAGATCGCGGGGGATGCTCAGCGCGGTGGCGTTGCTGCGGTCCTCGGAGACATGGAAGAGGATCGTGGTGTCGGCGTGGCCGACGCTGCCGGAGTCGCCGTAGCCCTCATTGCCCTTGCCGGTACGGACGTCCGTACCGAGCACGAGGATGTTCATCGGCCCGTCGGGGATCGCGTCGCCACTGCCCGCGTCCCCGATGTCGACCGTGTTCAGATTGCCGTTGAAGTGCTGGTACACGAAGTACGCGCCCGTGCCGCCGGCGACCAGCACAAAGGCCATCACTCCGCCGGTCCAGTACATCGCCTTCTTCTTGCCCGTCGGCTGCGGCTTCGGCTTGCGCCGGCTGCTGCCGGGCGGGGTGCCGCGTCCTCCGGCGGCGCGGCGGCCGCCGCGCTGCGGAGGGACCTCGCGACGACGGCGGGTGCCCTCTTCGGCCGGGGTGGCCCTTCTGGACGCTCTGCGCGACGTGGGGGCAGCCGACTCCTCTGTGGAAGGACCCAGTCGCAGCTCGTAATTACCGGTGTTCGGGTCGAACACCCACTGGTCGGCGGGGTCGATATCGCCCGCCCGCCCACGTTCTTGCGCGTCCACGGTTGCCTGAATCCTCCGTCGGTGCCACGCGGCGCCTCCCCCTCAAGGCGCTCGATCCATCGTCTTCGGGTGCCCGGCTCCGCAGGTCGAGCAGCACCGGGTCGCTCACACTATCCGCCCAGTTCAGCGTCGAGCGACGCCGGTGACAAATTCCCCTCCCCTACACCTGGGCAATCCACCCAATCCTTCGCGCCGGGCCTTGCACCCCCTGTATTTCTTTATCCGCACATGCTGTTCGCCGCGGTTGTTCCGCGATACGTGGGGGCCGGATCCGTCGGCTCGGCGCTCGGGTCGTCCGGCTTCGGATCCTCGGCCCTCGTCCCGGGCTCGGCGTCGGGCCGGGCGGTGGCGGTGGCGTCCGCTTCGCCCTGCCGGCGCTTCGGTGACACGGTCACACCGAGGTCGTTGCGCAGCAGGTTGAACAGCTGGGCCGCATCGGGTTGTACGAGTTCGTCACGGTTTGCGTTGAGCGAGTACGCCCGGCGCGGCACGGTGAGGAACTGTACGTGGTCGGTCGGGATCTTGCGCAAACCGCGGACGAGTTCGTACAGCTCCCGCAGGGAGTCCAGCCCCGAGTCCGTGGTGAGCGACGAGGTCGCGGCGTCCAGCACCGGGTAGAGCCGGGTCGGGTTCAGCAGGACGCCGTTGCTCTGGACCTTCTTCACCAGCGCGCCGAGGAACTGCTGCTGCCGGTCCATGCGCTCGGTGTCGCTGCCGTTACCGATGCTGTAGCGGGCGCGTACGTAGCCCAGTGCCTGCTCGCCGTCGAGCTTCTGCCGGCCGGCCGGCAGCTCCAGACGGGCCTCCGCGTCGCTTATGGGGTCTTTGAGGCAGATCTCGACGCCGTGCACCGCGTCCACCATCCTCTTGAACCCGTTGAAGTCCACGATCATGTGGTGGTCGACACGGATGCCCGTGAGGTTCTCGACCGTACGGATCGTGCACGCCGGTCCCGCCACCTCGAAGGCCGAGTTGAACTGGGCGAACCGCGCTTCGCTGCGGCTGCCGTCCGGCTTCCGGCAGGAGGGGACGTCCACCATCAGATCGCGGGGGATGCTGACGGCGGTGGCGCTCTTCCGGTTGGCCGCCAAGTGCAGCAGGATCGTGGTGTCCGAGCGCTGGGTGCCGTTGTCCCGGCCGTACTTGTCGTTGCCGTCGCCACGGGTGTCGGAGCCGATGAGCAGGACGTTTCTGGCGTTGTGCACCATCGCCGTGGGGCGCTCGGCCTCGTACCGCTTCAGCTCTTCGGCCGTGCCCGTGTCCGTGGTGATGTTGCCTTCGAGCTTCTGGTAGATCATCCAGCTCGCGCCGGCGGCGACCAGGACCAGCACCGAGGAGATGAGCGCGGTCCGGCGCAGCCACGGCCGCCACCGCCCGTGCGGTACGGCCTCGGGCCCCGGTGCATTGTCGTCCGGAGCTTCGGCCCCGGTTGCGGGTGCGCTGTCGTGCGGTACGGCCTCGCCGTCGTGCGGTAGGGCCTCGGGCCCCGGTGCGCTCTCGTGCGGTGTCTGTGCGTCGGGTCCGGGTGTGCTGTCGTGCGGTGTCTGTGCGTCGGGTGCGGGTGTGCTGTCGTGCGGTGTCTGTGCGTCGGGTGGGGGTGTGCTGTCGTGCGGGACGGCTTCGCTGTCGTGCGGTAGGGCCTCGGGTCCCGGTGTGCTGTCGTCCGGAGTTTCTGCCCCGGGTCCCGATGCACTGTCGTCCGGAGTTTCTGCGTCGGGTCCGGGTGTGCTGGCGTCCGGGGTTTCTGCCCCGGGTCCCGATGCGCTGTCGTCCTGGGGCTCCGCGATGGGCTCGGGTGGGCCGTCGTCCCGGCGCCCTCCGGCAGCCGGCGTCTCCGCGGCGGGCCCGGGCGTGCCGTCCGGCGTCTCCGCGTCGGTGCGGCCGTCCGGCCCGTCGGGCGTGCCAGCGCTGTCGGTCACGTCTGCGTCCATCCCTCACGGAGTAAGGCGGTGTCGCTCCGCGCGGGCCCGCCGGTCACAGGAGCAGACGGCCGAGCCCCTCGCTTGGTTGTGCGTGGGGTCGCACTTTCGCCCATCATCACTCCGCGGCTGCGGCGGATCCCGCAGGCCAGGCCCGCTGTGCGCCGGACGGGTGGTGCTGCCGGGAGGCGCCGGGAGGGCGCTCAGACGGCCGTCGCGGTGACCCGTTCGGCCTCCCGCCGCTGGTCCAGCGCCTCCGGCGCCAGCTGGTCGAGATGGCGGCAGAGCACGACCGAGCCGCCGGCGGCCAGCGGGGCGAGCAGCCCGGCCGAGAGACCGTCCCAGGTGCCGTAGGGCAGGCCCGACAGCAGCCGGGAGGCGGGGGTCAGGGTCCGGGCCGCCGCATCCGTACGGGCCTGCTCCACCGCTTCGGATCCGGTGAGTTCACCGGATCCGGCGAAGGCCAGCGCGGGGGCGTCCGGGTCCACCGGCGCGTACGGCGCGAAGCGGTCGCCCTGGCCGGGCACCTCCACCGCGTAGTCGGTGAAGCCCGCCGGGGGCTGCGGGAAGCGGCCCCCCAGCGGGCGCAGGGCGAGTGCCATGCGCTCCCCGGTGCAGGCGCGCGCTTCCTCCAGGGTGTCGGGGCCGCTGACCACCAGGTCGGCGGAGGCGGGGTCACCGCCCAGATCGGCGACAACTCCGGTGGAGGAGCAGGCGAGTACCCATACGGCGGTCTGCCAGTGGGTGGGCAGCAGCAGGGCCAGCCGGTCGCCGGGCTCGGCTCCGAGGTCGCCCTGCAGCAGATTGGCGGTCTTCGCCACCCAATTGGCGAAGGTCGCCACGGAGAGTTCGACGCGTTCGCCGGTGGCGTCGTCGTAGAACGTCACCAGGGGGCGGGCCGGGTCCGCGGCGAGCGCGGATCGCAGCAGGTCGGCAGGGGTGCGGTCGGTTGCGTTCATCCGCGCAAGCGTACGCGGCGGCCCAGTGCTCGCGAGGGCGGACGCAGAGGCTGCCGTCACCTGTTCGGCAGACGAACCGTCAGTTCACGAATAGACAGAATTATTGAGGTATGTCCACGATCTCATTCATGCGTGCACTCCTTGCTTCCTCGATCGGCGTCGGCTGCACGGCCGCACTCGCGATCCCGCTCGCTCTGCCCGTCGGAGCGGCGGCCGTCCACCGACCCGCCGCCGCCCAACTGCCCGGCACTACGCAGTCGCTGCCCCTCGGGCCGCTCGACGGCTCCGACCGGGCCCTGAGTGCGGCCCCGGGCACCCGCGCAGCGCAAGGTCTCCCGAAGCGGAACGTCCGGCCCTTCTCCCTGGTCGGTGTCGTCTGGGACGACGCCAAGGCCGAATTCCACGGGCAGGTACGGGTGCGTACCCGGGCCGCCGGTACCGGCCGCTGGTCGCGGTGGCAGGACCTCCAGACCCACAACGACGACGTCCCCGACCTGGACTCGCCCGAGCGGCACGGCGGCCGTATGCGCGGCAGCACCGCGCCCCTGTGGGTCGGCGACTCCGACGCGGTGCAGGTCCAGGCCCTTCCCGAACCCGCCTCCGACCGCGCCGTACCGCCCGCCCTCCCCGGCGGACTGCGCATCGAACTGGTCGACCCGGGTGACGCGCCGGACTCCCCGGCCGGCCGGACGGCCGCGGACCCGCCCGGGCAGACGCCGGAGGAGGCCGCGGCCTCCGCGGTCAACGCGGAGCTGGCTCCGATGGGAGCGAAGGAGATCTCGGCTCTCGCCAAGGACGACTCGGCAGCCGACCCGGACGCCGCCGACGGGGCGAACGGGCCCGCCGCCGGGCGCCCGTTCATCGGCCCGCGGCCGCGCATCATCACCCGGGCCGGATGGGGCGCGGACGAGAAGCTGCGCGAGCGCGACTTCCTCTACACCAAGTCGGTGAAGGTCGCCTTCGTGCACCACACCGCGAGCGGCAACAACTACACCTGCGCGCAGGCACCGTCGGTTCTGCGCAGTATCTACCGCTACCACGTCAAGAGCAGCGGCTGGCGTGACTTCGGCTACAACTTCGCCATCGACAAGTGCGGAACCGTCTACGAAGGCCGTGCGGGAGGTGTGGCCAAAGCCGTCATGGGGGCGCACACCCTCGGTTTCAACAGCAACAGCATGGGCATCGCGGTCCTCGGAAGCTTCACCAACGACAAACCGCCCGCCGCCGCGGTGAAGTCCGTCGCCGCGCTCACCGCCTGGAAGCTCGGACTGTTCGGTGGAAACCCCCGCGGCCAGACCCACCTGGTCTCCGCCGGGAGCAACAAGTTCAAAAAGGGCACCAAAGTCAAGCTCAACGTCATCTCCGGACACCGCGACGGCTTTGCCACGGACTGCCCGGGACGCCACCTCTACAGCAAGCTCGGCACGACACGGACCACATCCGCCCGGCTCCAGGGGCGCTGACGGCTGTTCCGGTCCACCGACGAGGCACTGTGCGTCAGTCCGCATCGACTGCCTGCCGTCTGCATAGACTGGCCGTCGGCCTCGCCTCCGGCGCGGGGACATCAGCCGACCCCTGGCAGGAAGCAGAGACGACAAGGTGACAGAAGCGATTCTCCTGGTCGGCGGCAAGGGCACGCGGCTGCGCCCGCTGACGGTGCACACCCCCAAGCCCATGGTCCCCGCGGCCGGTGTGCCGTTCCTCACCCACCAGTTGGCGCGCGCCCGTGCGGCCGGGGTCGAGCACGTGGTGCTCGCCACGTCCTATCTCGCCGAGGTGTTCGAGCCGTACTTCGGCGACGGCTCCTCCCTCGGGCTCCACTTGGAGTACGTCACCGAACACGAGCCGCTCGGCACCGGCGGCGCGATCCGCAACGTGGCCTCGCGTCTTCGCTCCGGGCCCGACGAGCCGGTGCTCATCTTCAACGGCGACATCCTGACCGGCCTGGACATCCGCGCCCTGGTCGACACCCACCGGACCTCCGGCGCGGACGTCTCGCTGCATCTGACCCGGGTCGAGGACCCCCGTGCGTTCGGTCTCGTCCCCACGGACGCCGCCGGACGGGTCACGGCCTTCCTCGAGAAACCCCAGACCCCCGAGGAGATCGTCACCGACCAGATCAACGCGGGCGCGTATGTCTTCAACCGCTCCGTGATCGACTCGATCCCGGCGGGCCGTCCGGTCTCGGTGGAGCGCGAGACCTTCCCCGGCCTCCTCGCCTCCGGCGCACACCTCCAGGGCATGGTCGACTCCACGTACTGGCTGGACCTCGGCACTCCGCAGGCCTTCGTACGGGGCTCCGCGGACCTGGTCCTCGGCCGCGCGCCCTCCCCGGCGGTCCCCGGACGCTGCGGTGACCGCCTCGTCCTCGAGGGCGCCGAGGTCGCCCCCGATGCCAAGCTGACCGGCGGCACGGTCGTCGGCCCGGGCGCACGCGTCGGCGAGGGCGCGCGGATCGACGGCAGCACGGTTCTGGAGGGCGCGGTCGTGGAGGCCGGAGCGCACGTCCAGGACTCCCTGATCGGCGCGCGGGCCCGCATCGGGGCCCGTACGGTCCTCGCGGGCGCGGTGATCGGCGACGGTGCCGTGATCGGGGCCGACAACGAGCTGCGGGACGGCGTCCGCGTATGGTGCGGTGCCGAGATCCCCGCGGGGGCGGTCCGCTTCTCCTCCGACCAGTAGCCACGCCTACCCTCAAAGGGCGACCCCGGCGAGGAAGGCTTCCGTGAACCCCGACGACCGGCTGACCCGCACCACCGTCCGAGGCGGTCGGCTACGCGTACCGACCCCCCGGCGCGAGACACCGGCGGTGCGCCGCTGGACCCCTTCCGGTCCCCTGGAACTGGGTGTGACCATCGGCCCGCTGCGCCGCGGCCCGGGGGATCCTGCCTTCCGTGTCACCCCGGACGGGTCGGTCTGGCGCGCCAGCCGCACCCCCGCGGGCCCCGGCACGCTCCGTTTCGCCCAGCGCTCGGGAGAGATCGAGGCCGAGGCCTGGGGCCCCGGGGCCGACTGGCTGCTCGAGGGTCTCCCCGCCCTCCTCGGCGGCGACGACGACCCCACGGCCTTCACACCGCGCCACCGTCTCGTCCACGACATGCACCGCCGCCGTCCCGGCCTGCGGCTCACCCGCACCGGGCTGGTCCTGGAGTCCCTCATCCCCTCGATCCTCGAACAGAAGGTCACCAGCGACGAGGCGTACCGCGCCTGGCGGCTGCTCCTCCAGCGCCACGGCGAACCGGCCCCCGGGCCGCTCGACCGCCTGTATGTGATGCCGGACGCACGCGGCTGGGCCATGCTGCCGTCCTGGGAGTGGCACCGCGCGGGCGTGGACGGCAAGCGCTCGGCGACGGTCGTGCGCGCCGCCCGGGTGGCCCGCCGCCTCGAAGAGGCCGTGGCCATGGACCTCCCCGCGGCGTCCGCCCGCCTCCAGCTCATCCCGGGCATCGGCCCGTGGACGGCGGCGGAGACCCTGCAGCGCAGCAACGGGCATCCCGACGCGATCACGGTCGGCGATCTGCACGTCCCGAAGATCGTCGGCTATGCACTGACCGGGCGGCGCGGCACGGACGACGCCGCGATGCTGGAGCTTCTGGCCCCGTACGAGGGCCAGCGCCACCGCGCGTGCCGCCTCATCCTCCTGTCGGGCCGCACCCCGCCCCGCCGTGCCCCGCGCTTCGCGCCGAAGGACATCAGCGTGCTCTAGGGCGTCCCCCCGGCACCCGGCACGGGGCCGAACCACCCGGAACCCGGACCCGACCAAACCGACCTACCGGCCGGAACTGAGCGGACCGGCCGGAGCAGACCCGACCGTCCCGGACCGGCCGGAGCAGACCCGACCGACCGGAACCGAGCCGGACGGCGCTACCGCACCTCGATGAACGCCTCCGCGGACCGCCCGGGCCGGGGCTTCGGCGGCGCCGCCGCATGGCCCACGGCGACGGCACCCATCGGGTCCCAGTCCCCGGGCAGCCCCAGCACGTCCCGCACCACATCGCGGCAGAACATCGTCGACGACACCCACGCCGACCCCAGCCGTTCACCCGCCAGCGCGACCAGCAGATTCTGCACACCCGCGCCCGCCGCCACGACGAACATCTCCCGCTCGGCGGTGCTGCGCCGGACATCCGGATACGGATGCGAGCCGTCCGCCACCAGGCACGGCACCACGAGATGGGGCGCCCGCCGCAGCACATCCCCGCGCCGCACCCGCTTCGCGATGCTCTCCTCGCTGAACCCGTCGCCCCGCAGGTCGGCGGTCCACGCGTCGCGCATGGCGTCCAGCAGCCGCTCCCGGGCCCCCGCCGACTCGAGCAGGACGAAGCGCCACGGCGTCGTGTGATGCGGCGCGGGCGCCGTCACCGCCGCCGCGACGGCCCGCCGTACCGCGGCCGGGTCCACGGGTTCGTCGGTGAACTCCCGCACCGTACGGCGCAGCGTCACCGCCTCCCGTACGGCCTCCGAGGTCCCCAGCCGGAACATGTCGTCCACGGGGGCGCGTACCACCGTCCGCGCGCCCTCGCCGTCCTCGTCCTCGACCATGTGCGGAAGGCCGCGCACCACGGCGACCGGCAGCCCCTCGGCCTTGCCCTTCACCAGGTCGCCGGCGGCGGCCAGCTCGTCGGCCGTCGCGACGACGGTCGCGTTCAGCGGGTTGCCGTAGGCGTCGGTGCCTCCCCGCAGGTCGTCCAGGACGCGCACTCCGGCAGCCCCGATGGCGACATCCGTCAGCCCGTTGCGCCAGGGTCGGCCGAACGTGTCGGTGACCACGACACCGATGTCCACGCCGAGCGCGTCCCGTACGCCCTTCCGGATGCGCCGCGCCGACTCGTCCGGGTCGTCCGGCAGCAACAGCACCGTGCCCTGAGGGGTGTTGGACGCGTCGACTCCGGCCGCCGCCATGACGAAGCCGTGCCGGGTCTCCACGATCCGGGTGGGGCCGCGCCGGGCGACGATCCGTACGGCTTCCGCGTCGATCGCGGCCTCGCGGTCCGCGGCCTCGACGACGCGCCCCTCGGCCTTGCTGACGACCTTCGACGTCACCAGCAGCACATCGCCGTGGGCGAGGCCGGGCAGACCCCGCGCGGTGGCCGCGTCGGCGATGAGCTTGGCGAGGTCGTCCCCCTGCTGCACCTCCGGAAAGCCCGGAAGCGCCCATACGGTGTACGACGGCACCTCTTGGGTGCCGCTCACGGCCGCACCTCCTCGGCCAGCGCGAGCGCTTCGTGCGCCATACGGGCCGCGGCGTCGACGTCGGTCATCATCAGGGGGACGGCCCGGCAGCGGATGCCCGCCGCTTCGACCTCGTCCACGGCGGCGGTATCGACCGTGTCCACCAGCCAGCCGTCGAGAAGCCCGGACCCGTAGTGGCGGGCGACGGCGGCCGCCGTCGACTCCACGCCCACGGCGGCGAGCACCTTGTCGGCCATGCCTCGTACGGGCGCGTCACCGACGATGGGGGAGAGGCCCACGACCGGTACTCCGGCGTCGGCGATGGCCTCCCTCACCCCGGGCACGGCAAGGATCGTGCCAATGCTGACCACCGGGTTGGACGGCGGGAAGATCACGACGTCCGCCTCGGCGATGGCGTCGAGTACGCCGGGCGCGGGCTTCGCATGTTCGGCGCCGACCGGCACCACCGCGTACGCGGGCACCGAGGCCCGGAGCCGCACCCAGTACTCCTGGAAGTGGACGGCCTTGCGCCCCTCGCCCTCAGGGGCGTCGATGAGGACATGGGTCTCGATGCGGTCGTCCGACATCGGTAGCAGCCGTACGCCCGGCTGCCATCGTGCGCACAGCGCCTCGGTCACGGCACTGAGCGGATAGCCCGCGCCGATCATCTGGGTACGGACGATATGGGTGGCGAAGTCGCGGTCGCCGAGCCCGAACCACTCGGGGCCGACACCGTATGCCGCCAACTCCTCCTTCACCGCGAAGGACTCGTCGGCCCGCCCCCATCCCTGCTCCTCGTGGATGCCGCCGCCGAGCGTGTACATCACGGTGTCGAGGTCGGGACAGACCTTGAGCCCGAAGAGATGGATGTCGTCACCGGTGTTGCCGATGACCGTGATGTCCGCGTCGGGGGCGGCCGAGGTGAGACCGCGAAGGAAACGGGCGCCGCCGATGCCGCCGGCCAGAACCACAATGCGCATAAAGACAGTCTGTCAGCCGGAGGCTGTTCCGTTGAGGGTGGTGGTGGGTGACGGGTGGGGCTGTCGGCCGGAGGCTGTTCCGTTGAGGGTGGTGGTGGGTGACGGGTGGGGCTGTCGGCCGGAGGCTGTTCCGTTGAGGGTGGTGGTGGGTGAGGGGTGGGGCTGTCGGTCGGAGGCTGTTCCGCCGGAGAACCGTGGCGTCGGCGACCGGGGCGCTGTCAGGCGGTGACGGCCTCGTCGGTGCGGGCGGCGCACTGACCGCTGTGCATGGTCATCTCGGTCAGACCGGGGAAGTACACATGGAGGCTGACGGCCGGGGTCAGCGCGTCATTGGTGACCTCGTGGACGTAGCCGGGTCCGAAGACCCGCTGGGCCCCGCCCCCGAGCGTGCGACGCACCCGCCCCGACTGCTCGGTCAACTCGCCCTCGAGGACGGTCAGTACGCCGGATGAGCGGCCGTGGTCGTGCAACCCGCTGCCCTGGCCGGGAACCCAGCTGAGCAGCCACACCTCATAGCCGGGCCCGGTGCGCAGCCGGTGGTACCAGCGGCTGGTGGCGTCGTACTGGACGAGGTGCGCCCAGCTCGCGCGGTCCGCGGCGATGGCGCGGGCGATGCCGGCGAACTCCGCGACGGTGGAGGGGTGCGCGGGGACGGGCGGCAGCAGGTGCGGGATGGCCAGCGGATCACCGGCGATCGATACGTCGCTGTTCATGTGCGGAGGGTTTCCTCGGAAGAAGGTCTTGGGCACAGATGGCTGGAGCTCGAAGGCATCAACAGCTGGAACAGCGACAGTGGGCCTGGACAGCGCAACGGAACCCGCGGGGGCGGGTCCGGAAGCGGTCTCCCGTGCCGGAGGCAAGGGGAGCGGGCGTCACTGGCATGCCCTCAAGGACAGCGTGTCACCCTTCCGATGTCAACTTGACGCCCGTTTTATCAGTCATGTTTCACCACATCCGGTTGCTCCGTCCGACGAAAGGTTTGTGCGCAAGAGTTGGCGGACAGGCGGCGGAGCATCTGCCCTGAAACGCCGTTACCTTCTCGTCACCAGACTGTGATCCACTCTGCTTTCGTGATCGAATCGCAACGGAACAGGTGGCGGTCGCGTCCCTCTCCGAAAGGAGAGGAGCGAAGACCGCTCAGCGTGAGCGGATTGTGGTTTATGGCGATTTGAACACTTTCCGCACGGCTTTGGTTCCGCAGGGTGAATAAGGGGCTCAATAGCAGATCTCGGCTTGACTGGCCTGGATCCGCACACTTGTAATTTCACTCGTGTCGTTCAGCCGTGATCGGTAACGGCATCATCACGGGGACGCAAAGACAGACAGGGGCGCACATGACCGAGCTGTTCCAGCAACTGCTGGTCGAGGAGGCGGACGAGGAGCTCGGGTGGCAGGAGCGCGCGTTGTGCGCGCAGACCGACCCCGAGTCGTTCTTTCCGGAGAAGGGCGGGTCCACCCGCGAGGCCAAGAAGGTGTGCCTGGCGTGCGAGGTCCGCTCCGAGTGCCTGGAGTACGCACTCGCCAACGACGAGCGGTTCGGCATCTGGGGCGGCCTGTCCGAGCGTGAGCGCCGACGGCTGAAGAAGGCCGCTGTCTGACGGTCCCTCCGGTCGGCCGCGACGGATCGGGGAGGGACCGGCACGAACTCCGGGGCGCACCCGCGACCACCGCGTACGTCGCCGCTCATATGCGTGCCCATGTCCCGGGCTGCCCGGTCTGCCTTCCCCGCAGCTTCCCCGCCGATTCCCCAACCGCGCGCGCGGAGGTGCGCCGCTGTCCGCCGGCACCGCCGTACACGGCAGGTCTTGGCACGCCGGCGAGCCGTTAGTGTGAGGGCCGTCCGAGACGCACCAACGCCCCCGTGGGGCGTGCGCGTCCACCGCAGTCCAGCGAACCGGGGCCCGTACCTCGATGTCCGTGCACAGCCACTCGGCAGCCCAATACGGGGCCGCCACTCCCGAGTTTCCGCGGCATGTCGTCACCGCCGTACTCGTCTCCCACGACGGCGCCCGCTGGCTGCCCCAGGCGCTCGCCGGCCTGGCGGGCCAGGAGCGCCCGGTCCAGAACGTCATCGCCGCCGACACCGGCAGCGCGGACGACTCCGCGGCTCTCCTCGCCGACGCCCTCGGCACCGAGCGGGTCCTGCACCTCGCCCGCCGCAGCGGTTTCGGCACCGCCGTGGACGAGGCGGTCCGCACGGCGGGCGTGCTGACCCCGGAGGACCTGCCGTATCTGAAGCGGCCCAGCGGATGGGACCCCGTCAGCCGCACCTGGCGCGACGACGCGTACGACCTGCCGGACCTGCCGCACGGCGAGCCCGTCCAGTGGCTGTGGCTGCTGCACGACGACTGCGCGCCCGAGCCCGACGCGCTCGCCGAACTGCTGCGGGTGGCCGACTCCAGCCCCTCCACCGCCGTCGTCGGACCCAAGCTGCGCAGCTGGTACGACCGCAGGCAGCTGCTCGAGGCCGGCGTCAGTATCGCCAACAGCGGCCGCCGCTGGACCGGCCTGGAGCGGCGTGAGCAGGACCAGGGGCAGCACGACCAGGTCAAGCCCGTCCTCTCCGTCTCCACCGCCGGCATGCTGATCCGCCGTGATGTGTGGGAGGAGCTCGGCGGATTCGACCGGCGGCTGCCGCTCATGCGTGACGACGTCGACCTGTGCTGGCGCGCCCAGGCCGCCGGGCACCAGGTCCTGATCGCCCCCGACGCCGTACTGCGGCACGCCGAGGCGTCCGCCCGCGAGCGCCGCCCCATCGACTGCGTCGGCCGGTCAGCGGCGAACCCGCACCGGGTCGACAAGGCGGGCGCGGTCTACACGATGCTGGTGAACAGCCGCGGCGCCGTCCTTCCGTACGTGCTGTTGCGGCTCGTGGTCGGCACCCTGGTGCGCACCCTCGCCTATCTGGTCGGCAAGGTGCCCGGTCAGGCACTGGACGAGGTCGCCGGGCTCTTCGGTGTCCTGCTGCGGCCCGGCAGGATCCTGGCCGCGCGGAAACGGCGCGGCCGGCCCGTGGTGGAGGCGAGCGAGCTCCGGCCGCTGTTCCCGCCGCCCGGCGCGACCCTGCGCGCCACCGTGGAGTCCGTCGCGGGCAACTTCGTCGGGCGGTCGGAGCCCGAACTGGCGTCCGGTGGACGGCATGGGGCCGTCGAGTCCGGACCCGGCGGAGACGACGCGGATTTCCTGGAGATCGAGCAGTTCGCCCGGCTGAAGCGGATCGGGCGCAAGCCCGGCCCCGTCCTCTTCCTCGTCCTGCTGCTGGTCTCGCTCATCGCCTGCCGCGGGCTGCTCGGCTCGGGCGCGCTGTCCGGCGGCGCCCTGCTGCCCGCGCCCGGCGACGCCTCGGAGCTGTGGGCGCGGTACGCGGCGGCCTGGCATCCCGTCGGTGTCGGCGGGACCCAGTCGGCGCCGCCCTATCTCGCGGTCGTGGCCTCACTGGCGACCGTGCTGCTCGGCAGCACCGGCCTGGCGATCACCCTGATGCTCGTCTGCTCGGTGCCGCTCGCCGGGCTCACCGCGTACTTCGCCTCCCGCCCGCTG
Organism: Streptomyces sp. 8N706; assembly: GCF_052245415.1. Lineage (NCBI taxonomy): Bacteria > Bacillati > Actinomycetota > Actinomycetes > Kitasatosporales > Streptomycetaceae > Streptomyces > Streptomyces sp. 8N706. Next base: position 50,542 of record NZ_JBQQBW010000048.1, read on the forward strand.
GTCGAGTCCCGACTGCTGCGGGCCTGGGCGAGCGTCGCGTACGCCTTTCTGCCCGCCGCGACCGGTGCGCTCGCGGGCGGGCGGCTGGGCACCGCGGTCCTCGCCGTGCTGCTGCCGCTCCTGGCCCGTGCGGGCGTGGCCGCGAGCGGTCTGCGGCTCCCACGGCAGGGGGACGCGCGGCCCGGCTGGCGCGCCGTCTGGGCGTACGCGCTGTTGCTGACCCTCGCCACCGCCTTCACCCCGGTCGTCTGGCCCATCGCCCTCGTCCTGGCCGTCGGAATCCTCGTACTCGGGGGCCGCAGGGACCAGCTGGCGGCCTACGGGCTGCGCTTCCTGGCGGTGCTCGCGACCCCCATGGTCGTCCTCGCCCCCTGGTCGCTGTCGCTGCTGACCAGCCCTTCGGCCTTCCTGCAGGAGGTCGGACTGGACTACGGCACCGGCTCCGCCTCCGCGCTGGACCTGCTGGCCCTCAGCCCGGGCGGTCCGAAGGCCACCGGCGGTCTGCTGCTGATCGGTGTGGTGCTGGCCGCGCTCGCCGCCCTGATGCGGGACGAGCGGCAGACCGCGATCCGTACCGCGTGGGTCGTCGCCCTGACCGGCCTCCTGTTCGCGGCGCTGTCCAACGGCTCCGCCTGGGCCGGACCGGCCACCCTCGTCTACGGCATCGCGCTGCTCGCGGCCGCCGCCGTCGGAGCCGAGGGCGCGCGTGAACGGGTCGCCGCACAGAACTTCGGCTGGCGGCAGCCCGTCGCGGGTCTGATCGCCTTCGCGGCGGGGGCGGCCCCGCTGGTCGCCGCCGTCGGATGGATGATCAGCGGCGCCGACGGTCCGGTCGAGCGGCGTGAGCCGGTCCAGGTGCCCGCGTTCGTCGCCGAGGAGAGCGGCACCCGGGATCAGGCCCGCACGCTCGTCATCGGCGGTGACCAGGCGGCCCGGGTGTCCTACTCCCTGGTACGCGGCTCCGGCGCGCGGCTCGGCGACGCCGATGTCGCGGCGGCGAGCGGCGGCGACACCAGGCTGGACGGCATCGTGGCGAACCTGGTCGCGGGATCGGGCGCGGACCAGACCAGCCAGCTGGGTGGCTACGCCGTGCGCTATGTGCTCGTACGGGACGGCGCACCCCGCGAGATGAGCCGGGTGCTGGACGCGACGCCCGGTCTGACCCGGCTCAGCCAGGAGGACGGCAGCGCGCTGTGGCGGCTGGACCAGCGGGTCGCGCGGGCGACGATCGTGTCGTCCGGACCGCGGCAGGACCAGGGCCGGGGTGCGGACGCAGCGCTGCCGGTGGCCGCCGGGCCGGTCGAGGCGCACGCCGACGTACCGGCCGGCGGCGACGGGCGGGTGCTGCGGATCGCCGACAAGGCGGACGACGGCTGGCAGGCCACCCTCGACGGCACGCCGCTGACGAGGACCACGGTCGACGGCTGGGCCCAGGGCTTCGAACTGCCCGCGGGCGGCGGCCGGCTGGACCTGACGCACGAGACACCGATGACCCGCACGGCCTGGGTCTGGACCCAGGGGCTGCTGGCGCTCGTCGTGCTGGTGCTGGCCCTCCCGGGACGGCGCCGGGACGTCGATGACGACCTGCCGGAGCACGAGGCCGCGGCGGTGACGGCGCAGGCCATGGAGGGCGAGGGGCGCCGGGCGCGCCGGCTGCGGGCCGCCGCGGAGGCGGAACAGGCGGCGCGGAACGGGGAGTCGGGCGACGGGAGGCCGC
>NZ_JBQQBW010000049.1:0-51103 GCF_052245415.1 Streptomyces sp. 8N706
GTGGTGGTGCGTGCGGGTGGCACGGAGTCATACGGATCGGCGCCGCCCGGTGTTCAATCCGGGCCGCGACGAAATACCGCGGGGTAGCCCCACTGCCCTGCGGGAGTCGGTCCCCGCTGCCCGCTGCCCGCGCTGCACGCGTCGTGTGCGCCCGCGCGCCGTACGCCGCCCACACCGCGTGCCGCGTGCCGCCAGGCACCGCGATTTGTGCCCGTACCCGCATGCCGCCTGCTGCCGGGACCCGCTGACCCGTACCCGTATGCCGCGTGCTGCCGGATGCCGCGACCCATGCCCGTACCCGTATGCCGTGTGCCGCCGGGTGCCGCGACCCATGCCCGTACCCGTATGCCGCGTGCCGCCGGGTACCGCGAGGCCCGTGCCCCGTACGCCGCGTGCCCGCCGGGCACCGCGCCCCGTGCCCGTGCCGAGTACGGCGCGTGCCGCCGGTCAGCCCCCGGCGCGCCTCCGCAGAGCGGGGTGGCCGGCGACAACCGTGCACGAGCCCGGGGCGATCTCCGTGAATCCGGCGTCACGGACCACCGGCAGGCCGCTCGCCGTCAGCTCCGCCCAGCGGGCCGCGTCCGGGCTGCGTACGGACAGCGCGAAGCCGGACGCCCGCCACTCCTCCCGCTCCACGGCCGTCAGCTCCCACCAGGCCAGCTGTGCGCCATGCCCTGCCTGAGCCATCGCCTTGCCCGCCGACATCTCGAGGTCGGGGCTGAGCCACAGCACGGGCCGTGCCGGGTCCGGTGCGGCGGGCGGCTCCGGCTCGTCCAGGTCCGTGCCCGAAACCTGCAGCTTGGCCAGCTCCTTGGGCCAGCCGTCCAGCGGCACGGGCGGGAAGACCCGGACTTCGGCGGAGCCTTGGGTGACCGTGATGCCCGGCAGCTCCCCGGCCCGCCGCCACTCCGCCCCGCGCGCCCGGCGCACCACCTTGCGGATCCGGGCGTCCTGCCAGTCGCGTACGGCCCGGAACCACTCGCCGTCCTCGGCCGCCGCCCGTTCGTCCGACAGCAGCACCAGCACCGCTCGCGCCGCCGCCTCCAGGGCGTCCGTACGGGCGGGTGGCTCGGCCCGCTCGATCCGGACCACGAGCGGCAGTACGAACTGCGGCGCGGCATCCCGCTCGCTCACCTCGTGCTGGAACGGGCTGGTGCTGTGGGGGCTGGTGTCGGCGCTGGTCACCTGCCCAGTCTGCCAGCACCTCGAGGTGCGGCTCCGGCCGTGCTTGGCGGAGCGAATCGTTCCGGGGGAGCATGCCGTATGCGCAGTGATCTCTCTGCCTCCGCGAACAGGATTGTTCCGGCCACCGCACCCGGTATGACCCCGCGGAACTCCGCGCTGGTCCGTCGCGCCGTGGCCGGCGCCCGCTTCGTGCGACGTGGCCCGAAAGGGGCCCGCCTCTGCGCCGCGGCGCACCGCTCGGAGAGCGGCTCGGTACCGCGTGGAGGCGCGGGCGGAACGGTCCGGCTCGGACCTGAGGAGGGTGACGGGACGGGGCTCGTCCGGCCCTTCGGGGCAGAGGCGGAACGGAAGCCCGGCAACTGACGTGGAGTTGCGAGGAGTCGGACGGCGTTACGGCCTCGGTGGCCCCTGGGTTCTGCGCGGTATCGACCTTGACCTGGCCGAGGGCACACTGGTGCGCATCGAGGGCGGCAACGGCAGCGGCAAGTCCACGCTCCTCCGGCTCCTCGCCGGGATCGACACGCCCACCGCGGGCCGTATCGCCGGGCGGCCGCGCACGGCGTACGTGCCCGAACGGTTCCCGGCCGAGCTGCCGTTCGACGCGGTCGGATATCTCACCCACCTCGGGCGCGTTCACGGGCTGCGGACGGCGGCCGCGGCCCGGGCCGCCGGCGCGTGGCTGACGCGGTTCGGTGCCGACGGGCATGCCCGCACGCCGCTCGCCGAGCTCTCGAAGGGCACGAGCCAGAAGGTGGCCGTGGCCCAGGCGCTGCTCGCCCGCCCGGGGCTCCTCGTCCTCGACGAGGCCTGGACCGGCCTCGACCAGGCGGCGCGCGGGGTGCTCGACCGGTCCGTCGCCGAACGCGTCGCCGACGGCGGCACGGTCGTCTTCGTGGACCACGACCCGCGCCGGCTCGCGGGCGCGACGGACGCGGCCCACCGTGTGGAGGACGGCGGCCTGGTTCGCGTACGGCACCGATCCTGTGCGGAGGCGCAGGGCCCGCGGATGCTGATCGAGGCGGAGGGACCGCACGGCGCCGACCCTCCGGCCGGACTGCCGGGCCTGCCCTCCTGCGAGCGCGCCCCCTCAGGCGTGACGCGGCTGACCGTCCCCGCCCTGCATTCGGACGCCCTGCTCCGTGCCCTTCTCGGCGCCCGGCCGCCCTGGCACGTCCGGGCGGTGAGGCCGCTCGAGCCGGGCCCGCGGCCGGGCGAGGCGGCCGGCGCGGGACCAGTTGATACCGCCGGCCCGCCCCCGGGCGGGGGCACTGCCCCACGTACGGAGGCGTTGTGACCGCCCTGCTGCGCTACCAGGCCGCGTTACTCCTGCGCTCGCAGCGCTGGCTGCCGCCCCTGCTGCTCTACGCCGGCTTCCTCGGCGTCGGCGTGCAGGCCGGGCAGCCGGTGCTGGACTCCCTCGGGTACGCCGCCGCCGCTCTGCTTCCCGTCGCGGCCTGGCTGGTGCGGGTCTGCGCGACCAACGCGCCCACGGCGGCGCGCCACTGCGCGGCCGCCGCGGCCGGTCCCGTACGGGCGCACCTGGCCTGCGTGCTCACTGCCGTCCTCGGCGTCGTCGTGCTGGGCGCCGCCACCACGCTGCTGGTGGCCGCCGTCAGCGAGCCGTACAGCGCCGACCACCGGGTGAGGGTGCCGGTCGTGCCCGCCGCCGCTGCGGGATTCCTCGCGGCGCTCGTCTGCGCCTTCCTCGGGACCGCCGTCGGAGTCCTCTGCAACCGGCCGGTGCTGCGCAGCACCGGCCGTGCCGTGCCGGCCACCGCGCTCGCCGCCCTGATTGTCCTCGTGACCGGCGGCTCACCGGCTCAGGCGGCCGTCTCCGGGCTGGTCACCGGCTCTCTGAGCGGCCGGGTGACGATGCCCTTCGTCCCTCTCGCCGCGTCGGCGCTGCTGGCCGCCGCGGCGACCGCCGTCGCGTGTGCCGTCGGCTCACGCCGAGGCTGAGTGCGCTCGAAGGCCGCGCCGGGGATGCTCGGCGTCGGGTCCGCATTCTTCCTGGGCGACCGCGCCGAGGTTGAGTGCGCTCGGCGGCCGCGCCGGGGACGTTCGGGGTCCGGGCCGAGGCTGAGTACGCTCGAGCCATGGACGACCAGGACCAGGACGACCGTACGGGCGGCTGCTGCCCCAGGAACCGGAGGCCGGGCTCGCTGCCGGGTCGGTGCCGGCGGGACCTCCGTACGCCGACTGTGTCCTCTGCGGCGAGCCGACGGAGTACGGGACCGCCCATCCCGGTGTGACCCTCTGCCCGGTCTGCGAGTGGCAGGAGGCTCAGCGCACGGCCTGTTCCGGCTGAACCGGGCCGGTCACCCGGGCCGGTCATCCGGGCCGGTCCGGACGGTTCCCGACCCGTGACCGACCGGTCCTGAGCAGCCGGGTTCAGCCGCCCGCGCGGATCAGCTCCGACACCCGGACGAATCGGTAGCCCCGGGCCCGGAGTTGCGGCACGATCCGCTCCACCGCCTCGTCCGTCACCGGCGCCGTACTGAGCGTGCTGCGCAGAGCCACCACCGATCCCGGCTTGACCTGCGACAGGACCTGTTCGGCCACCCGGCGCGTGTCGGTGGCGAGGGCGTCCCCGGCGGCCACGTCCCACCGCACGGCCGTCACCCCGGCGGGGGCGACCTCCCGGAGCGCCCGGTCGCTGAAGCAGCCGTCGCGGAAGCGGACGTACGGCAGCGGGTCGGGGACACCTGCCCGGCGGATCGCGGTGAAGGCCCGCTCGACGTCGGCGCGCAGCCCGGAGGGCGTCACCGGCGGAACCGTGTGGCAGGAGTCCGCGGAGGCGGGGTCGCCGGTGGTGTGACCGGCCACCTCGAACAGCGGATCGCGGCCGATGGACCTGGCCTGGTCGGCGTACTCCTGGGCCCATCGACCCGTCATGAAGAACGTGGCGGGGACCTTCAGACGGCGCAGCGAGGCGACGAGCGCGGGATTGTCGAAGCGCTCCCCGCCCGCGGCCCGCGCACCCTGATCGGACGTCATCTCGGCGTCGAAGGTGAGCGCCACGACCTTGTCACCGCCGCGCGGTCCGTGCGAGAAGACGGCCGTCCGGCCGCCGGGGCCCGGCGGCAGGGTCGGGGCCGCGGACCGCGCCGGCCCGCTCGCCGACCGCGAGGCGGACGGCCGGGCGGGAGCGGGCCCTGCGGCCTGCTCCCCTTCGGGCTGCGCCGCGCCTCCGCCGCACGCCGTCAGGGCCAGCGCGAACAGTGGCAGCAGAGCCGGGCCGAAGCCCCGGGCCATCCGGTAGCGGGCCCGTGGCCCCATGCTGTGGATCATGTTCGGAGCGTAAACGCGTGCGGGGCGATCGGCATGTCCTCGCACCGGGCCGCCGACCCGTTCGACCCAACGCCGCGTCAGCCAAGGTCACCCCGCTCGCCGCCCTGACACACCGTCCCCCCGGCTACCGCTGGGGGACGGTGCGCCGACCGGAGGCTGGGGGAGTGCGGCACGCTCGCCGATTCACGCGGAGCCGGCGGACAGGCCCTGACGCCAAGGCCCGGTCACCGCGAAAGTGGTACCCGGGGTGTAGCAGTTGACGTACATCGTGCGGTGGTCCGGGGCGAAGGTGACTCCGGCGAACTCGCCCCACTCCGGCTCGTCCGGGGTGCCGATGTTCTGACGGCCCCGGGCCATCGGGTAGACCTGGCCGCGCCGGGTCAGTCCGAAGACGTGCTGCGCCCCGTCGCCGTCCTCGCAGACCATCAGGCCGCCGCCCGGGGCGAGCGTGATGTTGTCCGGAGACTCGCCGGGCAGCTGCACATCCGTACTCGGGCCGAAGACCACCACCAGGGTGAGGCGGCGGTGGCGGGGGTCGTACCGCCACACCTGCCCGAAGTGGTCGGCCGCCGAGCCCTCAGCGCTCTTGGCGAAGCTGGAGACGAAGTAGACCGACGACCCGCCCCAGTAGCAGCCCTCCAGCTTCTGTGCATGGGTGATGCCCTTGGGGCCGAAGTCCTGGAGCCGGACGGGGGTCTCCCGCGCGAGCGGATCGGGCACCGGCACCCACTCGATGCCGTCGAAGGTCGTACCCGTCTCCTGGACGGCGGACAGATCCGGTACGCCCGGTACGCGCATCGCCTGGAGCCGGCCGCCCGCGCGCAGTGAGCCGACGCCGCCGAGCGGCTTCTCCGGCAGGAACCGGTAGAAGAGCCCGAACGGCTTGAGGAAGGCGTCCTCGGTCTCGTAGACGACGCCCCGGTCCGGGTCGACGGCGATGGCCTCGTGCTGGAAGCGACCCATGGCGGTGAGCGGGACGGCGCCGGTGCGGCGCGGATCGTGGGGATCGACCTCGAAGATGAAGCCGTGGTCCTTGGTGTAGCCGTTCGTCCCGGCTTTGTCCTCGGTCTCCTCGCAGGTCAGCCAGGTGTGCCAGGGGGTGCGGCCGCCGGCGCAGTTGACGGCGGTGCCGGCGATGGCGACGCGCTCGCCGAGCAGCCGGTTGCCCGGGCCGAGCTCCAGAGCCGTACAGCCGCCCGGGCCCATGGGGTCGTACGTCAGCCCGTCGACGGCGGGGACCCGGATCCTGGCGTCGACCCGGTTCTCGTGGTTGCGCACCAGATGGGTACGGCCTCCGCGCCCAGGGAAGGCGGCCATGCCGTCGTGGTTGCTGGGAACACGGCCCTCGCCGGAGCGCAGGGGGTCGCCCTCGCGGGAGAGAACGGTGTAGCGGAAGCCCTCGGGGAGGTCCAGAAGCCCGTCGGGGTCGGGGACGAGGGGGCCGTAGCCCCCGTCTTTCCGTTCGAGTGCGGCGGCCGTACCGGCGAAGATCTCCGGGATGCTTCCGGAGAAGGCGATCCCCACTCCCAGCGCACCGGTCCTTGCCAGGATGTGACGTCGTGTCGCGGACATGGGCAGCTCCCTGCTGGCGGACAGGAAATATGACCGGCCGTGTGTATCACGCTGTTCGCCCCACCGGAACCATCCGCGCTGTGCAGCCCCAGGCGTCTCCTGGCGTGGGCTCCCGTCAGGACTCGACGAGCGTCTTCGCGTCGCGCGCCAGCGCGGTGAGCCGTGAGATCGCCCGGAAGTACTTCTTGCGGTAGCCGCCCGTCAGCATCTCCTCGCTGAAAAGCTGGTCGAACGGCATTCCGGAGGCCAGCACCGGCACCTCCCGGTCGTACAGCCGGTCGGCGAGGACGACCAGGCGCAGGGCCGTCGACTGGTCGGGTACGGGCCGGACACCCGTCAGACAGACGGCCCGGACGCCGTCGCAGAGCGCCCCGTAGCGGCTCGGGTGCACCTTCGAGAGATGGCCGAGGAGGGAGGGGAAGTCATCGAGCGAGGCGCCCTCGGCGCGGTGGGCGACGCGCGTGACGTCGTCGTCCGCGTACGGCGGCGGGGCCTCGGGCAGACCGCGGTGGCGGTAGTCCTCGCCGTCGATCCGCAACGGCCGGAAGTGCGCGGACAGGCCCTGGATCTCGCGGAGGAAGTCGGCGGCGGCGAAGCGGCCCTCGCCGAGCTTGCCGGGGAGGGTGTTCGAGGTCGCGGCGAGGGCCACGCCCGCGTCGACGAGCTTGCCGAGCAGCGTGGAGACGAGCACGGTGTCGCCCGGGTCGTCGAGCTCGAACTCGTCGATGCAGAGCAGACGGTGGCCGCTGAGTGTCCGTACGGTCTGCTGGAAGCCGAGGGCACCCACGAGATTGGTGAGCTCGACGAACGTGCCGAAGGCCTTGTGCTCAGCGGGTGCGGGGGTGGCGTGCCAGAGGGAGGCGAGCAGGTGCGTCTTGCCGACGCCGTAGCCGCCGTCGAGATAGACGCCCCGCGGTCCGGAGGGCGCGGCGGGTTTCCTGGCGAACCAGCGCCGTTTGCCACCTCCGGCAGCGGTCGCCCCGGCAAGGCCGGCGGCGATGCCGCTGAGGACGCGCACCGCCTCGGACTGGCTGGGCTGCGCCGGGTCCGGGACGTAGGTCTCGAAACGGACCGAGTCGAAGCGGGGCGGCGGCACCATCTCCGCCACGAGGCGCTCCGCGGGCACGTGCGGCTCGCGGTCGCACAGCGACAGCGGGGCTCCGGGGGAGGACGGCGCGGCTATCGGACTCGGCTCGGAGGCAGGGAGGGAGGACACAGCGCCCCAGCCTAATCCCTCCGGGACGGGCGCTCCGCTCCCTCCGGGACCGTACTGCGCTCCCTGCGGAGCGGGCACTCCGCGATGACGACCCGCCGCCCCCCGGGATGCCCCGCCCCTTGCCCGCCTTGCTGTGGCCTGTTCGCACCCGGTCCCTCGGCTGCCCCGGGACAGGGAAGGCCGCCGGTGCGCACCCGGTACGGCCCGGGCCGTCGGGGCCGGGTGCGCGCCGGGTGATGGGCTGCCCGGGACGGGGAAAGGCCTCGAGGGTCCCGGGTTGTGGGTCTGGCTCATGAGTGGCCTCGTGCCCCGGCGTGGGTTTGTCCGGGCAGGGGGTTCCGCCGGTGCGCACCCGCGGTCGGCGGCCCCGGGGCGTCGGGGGCCGGGCGCGCACCGGGTGGTGGCTGCCCGGCTGGTGGAAGCTTCGGTGGTCCCGGGTGGTGGGTGCGCGCCGGTGGTCGGGCAGCCCCGGCCGTAGGGAGTCCCGGTGCGGGCGGTGGGCTGCCCGGCCCGGGGATGCCTCCGGCGTGGACCGGGTGGTCGGCTGCCAGGGAGCTTCCGGTACGGGGGCCGTGCCACACTGCCCGCATGCGACGCCTGTTCCCGCCGGCCTCCGGCCCCACCGCCCCCGACCAGCTCGCCGACCGCGAGTGGGATCTCGACGAGCTGGCCGACGCGTACCCCTATCCCGACGCGCAGGGCGGCTCCGGGCAGGCGTGGCTGCGGGGCAACATGGTCGCCTCGCTGGACGGGGCCGCCCATCACGGAGGGCGCTCCCACCCCCTGTCCTCCGATGCGGACATGCGGATCTTCGGCGTCCTGCGCGGGCTCGCGGATGTGGTCGTCGTCGGTGCGGAGACGGTACGGCGGGAGGGCTACCGGCCCGCCCGGGTGCGCAAGGCCTTCGCCGCCCGCCGGGCCGCGCACGGCCAGTCGCCCGCCCCCGTGATCGCCGTGGTGACCGCCAGCCTCGACCTGGACTTCTCGACCCCGCTCTTCACCGAGCCGGTCGTCCCCACCATCGTCCTGACCGGCGCCGCCCACCACGCCCACCGGGCGGACGTCGCCCGCGCCGCCGGTGCCGATGTGATCGTTGCCGGGGACGGGGAGGGCATCGAGCCGGCCAAGGCCGTACGGGCACTGGCCGACCGCGGCCACCACCGGCTGCTCACCGAGGGCGGCCCGCGCCTTCTCGGCCAGTTCGCCGCCGCGGGAGTCCTCGACGAGCTGTGTCTGACCGTCGCTCCCCTCGCCACCGTGGGCGCGGCGCCCCGGATCATGGACGGTCATGCGATCGAAGAACCGGAACGCTTCGATCTGGCGTCCGTGCTGGAAGAGGCCGGGTACCTTTTCACCCGCTACCGTCGGATCTGACCAGCCGCGGAATTCCTCGCACCCGTGCATTCCGCGTGGTTCGTTCCGCCGGGCCCGCACTCTCGCAGGCATCGTGCGGATATGGGTGCAGGATGGTTCTGTAGGGCCTCCGGGCCCACGAAGACGAAGGGACCCGCCGTGTTCACGACCGTACTCATGATCGAGAAGCCGCTGGTTCCCACGGACGTGGAACTGGTCACCACGCTGCACGGCGACGACCCCTCCTCCTTCGTCGTCCTCATGCAGCCCCACGGCGATCAGGACCGGCTGCTGCGAGCCCTGGACGACGTTGCTCTGGGCGAGCTGGACGAGGCCGTCCACGAGGGCGAGGAGCCGGAGGGCAGCGCAGCTCTCCAGCCCGCCGAGCGCGCGCTGAACCACTCCATCGAGGCGCTGCGCGCCGCGGGAAGCCAGGCCGTCGGCCAGATCGTCGAGAAGCATCCACTCGACCTGCTGCGGTCCGTCGTCGAGGAGACGCGGGCCGACGAGGTGATCGTTCTGACCCGTCCGCACCTGGTGGAGGAGTTCTTCCACCGCGACTGGACCTCCCGCGCCCGTCACAAGGTCGGTGTCCCGGTGCTCAAGCTGTACGCCCACACCGAATAGGCTGGTCGGCGTCCACCGCCCGGCGGCGTTCACCGCCGGGCAACGAGCACTGCCCAGCTGTTCACCGCCGAGCGATGATCAGCCCGGCGGCAGCCACGCACGCACCGCGACCCGGGGAGACTCCACGATGGCACCGGCCGTTCCGTCCGCCATGGACCGACCGCACTTCATCGGCATCGGCGGCGCCGGGATGTCGGGCATCGCGAAGATCCTCGCCATGCGCGGCGCGCGCGTCGCGGGCAGTGACGCGCGGGAGTCCGCCACCGCCGACGCCCTCCGCGCCCTCGGTGCGACCGTGCACATCGGCCACGCCGCGGGGCACCTCGCCGATGACGCGACCAGCGTGGTCGTCTCCAGCGCCATCCGCGCCGACAACCCCGAGCTCGCCCGCGCCGCCGAGCTCGGCATCCCCGTCGTGCACCGCTCCGACGCCCTGGCCGCGCTGATGGACGGTCTGCGCCCGATCGCCGTGGCCGGTACGCACGGCAAGACGACCACGACGAGCATGCTCGCGGTCGGTCTGACGGCCCTCGGCCTCGACCCCTCGTACGCCATCGGCGGCGATCTCGACGCGCCCGGCTCCAACGCTCAGCACGGCGGCGGCGAGATCTTCGTCGCCGAGGCCGACGAGAGCGACCGCAGCTTCCACAAGTACGCGCCCGAGGTCGCGATCATCCTCAATGTGGAGCTCGACCACCACGCCAACTACGCATCGATGGACGAGATCTACGAGTCCTTCCAGACCTTCGTCGGCCGCGTCCGGCCCGGCGGCACGCTGGTCGTCTCCGCCGACCACGACGGCGCCCGGGAACTCACGAAGCGTGTCTCCGGCCGCGACGGACTGCGCGTGGTGACCTACGGCGAGGCGGAGGACGCCGACGTACGGATCGTGGAGATCGCCCCGCGCGGACTGACCAGCGAGGTCACCGTCGCCCTCCAGGAGCGGACGCTGACCTTCACCGTCTCCGTCCCCGGCCGCCACTACGCGAGCAACGCCGTCGCCGCCCTCGCCGCGGGCGCCGCGCTCGGCCTGCCGGTGGAGGACCTCGCCACGGCCCTCGGCGCGTACACGGGTGTCAAGCGCCGCCTCCAGCTCAAGGGCACCGCGGCCGGCGTCCAGGTCATCGACTCCTACGCCCACCACCCCACCGAGATCGCCGCCGATCTGGAGGCCATCCGCGGTGGCGCCGGGCAGGGGCGGGTGCTGGTGGTCTTCCAGCCCCACCTCTTCAGCCGGACGCAGGAGCTGGGCACCGAGATGGGCGAGGCGCTCGCCCTGGCCGACGCCTCCGTCGTGCTCGACATCTACCCGGCCCGGGAGGACCCGGTCCCCGGCGTCACCAGCGCGCTGATCATCGACGCGGCGGCCGCCAGGGGCGCGGACGTCCGTGCCGAGCACGACAAGGCCGCCGTTCCCGAGGTGGTCGAAGGAATGGCCAGGCCCGGTGATCTCGTTCTCACCATGGGCGCGGGCGATGTGACCGACCTCGGTCCCGCCATCCTGTTGCGTCTGGAGAAGAGCGCCCGCCCGGAGTGCTGAGGAGAGGACCGACATGGCGTACGACGTCGACAAGCCGGACGAGCAGTGGCGCGAGGAGCTGTCCCCGGAGGAGTACTCGGTGCTCCGCCAGGCCGGCACCGAGCCCGCCTTCACCGGCGAGTACACCGACACCAAGACGGACGGCGTCTACGCCTGCCGGGCGTGCGGCGCCGAGCTCTTCCGCTCGGACACCAAGTTCGCGTCGCACTGCGGCTGGCCGTCCTTCTTCGACCCGAAGGACTCGGACGCGGTCGAGCTGATCGAGGACCGCTCGCACGGCATGGTCCGCACCGAGGTCCGGTGCTCGCGCTGCGGCTCGCATCTGGGGCACGTCTTCTCGGGCGAGGGCTACCCGACCCCCACCGACCAGCGCTACTGCATCAACTCGATCTCCTTGCGCCTGCACCCCGAGGGCAGCTGAGCGGCCAGGCCGACGAGTGCACCGCTCCCTTCACTCGTCGGCCTGGCGATACAGGGAACGCGACCGCGCGGCGGTGCGGCGCCGGATGGAGCGGGTCCCGGGCGGGGCGCCGCTCGCCGGCGTCCGCATGGCCCTGGAAGGCCGGGCGAGTCCGGCCCGGGTCCCGGCGCGGCGGGACACGGCCCGAGCGCGTCCGCCGGGCCGTCGGGCGGAATCCATGTCAAGATCCGGAAAAGTCCTGACATGCCGTCAAGGAACCGCTGCCCGCTAGAAGGACCGCCATGGACACCCTTCTCTTCCTCCTGCTCCTCCTGATCTGGTGTGCGCTGCTGGCGCGGTGGAGCCGGGCCCGGATTCTGCTGCTGTGGGGCGGATCCCTGGTGGGCACGGTGCTGCTGCTGGCGTCGCAGCCCACGTCCCCTCTCGATCTGAGCTTCTGAGGAGGGGGAGTCCCGTGTACGAGATGACCACTCTCCGGTTCACCGGCCCGGGGCCGTCCGTCTCCCGGCTCACCAACCTCTGGGGCCTGTGGTACGCCCATCTGTACGTACTCGCTCTGACGGCGGTGCTCGCGGGCGGCTTCGTCATCCAGTTCGGCCAGAACGCATTGCCCTGTGCGCTCTGTGTCGTCCAGCGGGCCTTCATGGTGCTGGCGGCGCTCGGCCCCGCGTCCCTCGTCGCCATCTCCCGCCACCGTCCCGTCACCACCGGGGACTTCGCCACGGGCTGGGGCATGAGCGTCCTCGCGTCGGTCTGCGGTGCGGCGGCCTCGGGCCGGCAGATCCTGCAGTACATCAAGCCGGGCGTCCCCGGATACGGCAGTACGGTGCTGGGCCTGCACCTCTACACCTGGACGTTCATCACCTTCGTGATCGCGGTCGTCGCCGCCGCTGCCGCCCTCTTCCTCGCCGACGAGGCCGAGCCGCTGGACAACCGGAGCCCCGTCCTGTCCTTCGTCACGCTCGGTTTTCTCGGCCTGGTCATCGCCGCGAACCTCGTCAGCGTCCTGGCCCTGGAGGGCCTCCACCCGTTTCTCCCGGACAGCCCCGACCACTACCGGCTCCTCCGTGACCTCGGCATTCGCTGACCCCGGCATCCTCTGGTCCCGGGTTCCCGTTCTGATGCCGCGTCACCGCGTGACGTCCAGCACCGCCGCGGACTGCGGCGGCAGGCGGACCAGACCGTCGCCCGCGGGCGGCTCGCACGGTTCCCACGCGCAGAGTACGCTCGCGTCCCCCGCCCCCACCGGAATCTTCACCTCTGCCTCCGGGGAGAGGTTCACCGCGATCCGTACCCGGCCCCGCCGCACCACCAGCCAGTGTTCCCGGGCGTCGTAGGAGACCTCGACGCCGCCGAGGTCCGGGTCGGTCAGCTCGGGGCGGGCGCGCCGCAGGGCGACCAGCTCACGGTGCCAGGCCAGCAGCCGGCTGTGCGGCTCGCGCCCGGGCTCGTCCCAGTCCAGGCAGGAGCGGTCCCGGGTGGCCCGGTCCTGCGGGTCGGGGACGTCCGTCTCCGCCCAGCCGTGGGCGGCGAACTCCCGGCGCCGGCCGCTCCGTACCGCCTCGGCGAGCGCCGGATCCGTATGGTCGGTGAAGAACTGCCAGGGCGTGCGCGCCCCCCACTCCTCGCCCATGAAGAGCATGGGGGTGAAGGGGGAGGTGAGGACGAGGGCGGCGGCGCAGGCGAGCAGACCGGGCGGGAGCCGGTCGGACAGCCGGTCGCCGAGGGCGCGGTTGCCGATCTGGTCGTGGGTCTGGGCGTAGGCCAGGAGCCGGTGCGCGGGGGTCGTACCGGGGTCGAGGGGGCGGCCGTGCGACCGGCCCCGGAAGCTGGAGTAGCTGCCGTCGTGGTAGAAGCCCCGGGTCAGGGTCTTGGCGAGAGCGGCCGGCGCGTCGCGTGCGAAGTCGGCGTAGTAGCCCTGGGACTCACCGGTGAGCGCGGTGTGCAGGGCGTGATGGAAGTCGTCGTTCCACTGGGCGTGGAGACCGTGGCCGCCCATAGGGCGTGGCGCGGTGGTACGGGGGTCGTTGAGGTCGGACTCACCGATCAGGAAGAGCGGCCGGCCGGTCTCGGCGGCCAGCGCGTCCACGGCGGCGGAGAGCTCGGCCAGGAAGTGCCGGGCCCGGGTGTCGTGCAGGGCGTGCACCGCGTCGAGCCGTAGCCCGTCCAGCCGGTAGTCGCGCAGCCAGCCCAGCGCACTGCCGAGCAGAAACGCGCGGACCTCGTCGGAACCCGGGGCGTCCAGGTTGACGGCGGCGCCCCACGGGGTCCGGTGGGTCTCGGTCAGATACGGCCCGAAGGCCGGGAGATGGTTGCCGGAGGGCCCGAAATGGTTGTGCACGACGTCCAGGACCACCCCCAGGCCGTGGGCGTGTGCCGCGTCGACGAAGCGCTTGAGTCCGTCCGGGCCGCCGTACGGCTCGTGCACCGCCCACAGCGACACGCCTTCGTAGCCCCAGCCGTGCCGGCCCGGGAAGGGGCAGACCGGCATCAGCTCGACATGGGTGACGCCCAACTCCGCCAGATGGCCCAGGCGTTCGGCGGCTGCGTCGAAGGTGCCCCGGGGGGTGTACGTACCGATGTGCAGCTCGTACAGCACAGCTCCGGGCAGCGGCCTGCCGTACCAGGGGTGCTCCCAGCGGAAACGGGAGTGGTCCACGACGGCGCTGAGGCCGTCGGGCCCGTCGGGCTGGCAGCGGGAGCGCGGATCGGGCAGGACGGCCCCGGCACCCGGTGAGGAGCCGGGCGGCGAGCCGGACGAGGAACCGGCACCGGGCGAGGAGCCGGATGAGGAGCCGCCGACCGGCGCGAAGCCGTAACGGGTGCCGTGACCGGCGGGCGCGTCCGCCCGCCACCATCCCTCCCGCCCCGGATCGGATTCCATGGGATACGGAGAACCCTCCACATGGAGGGTGACCCGTTCCGCCTCCGGTGCCCATACCTCGAACAGCATTGACGGCTCCTCGGTCGGTGGGGTCAGCTGAGATCGCTCTCGGTCAGCGGAGCGCCCGAGCGAGCCGAGACGTCCACGGTGCGCACGGTGCCGTCCGGCTCTATCTCGATGATGGGCACGGCCTTGCGATCGGGGGAACCGGCATTGCTCAAGGAAATCAATCCGCTGGCGCCCTTCACCGACTCCACTCCGTGCAGCGACTTCCAGATCTGGATGGCCTGCGAGCCGGTGACCCGGCCGCTGGACTCCGAGGCCAGCCGCACTCCCGACAACGCCGTGAGCACGGCGTCATGGCCCATGATGGCCTGCCCGTCGTTGAGTGTCTCCTCGGGGAACGCCGAACGGTACCGTCCCTTCTCCCCGAACGACTGGACGGCCCACCCCGGATAGGCGTTCTCCCGTTTCTTCCACGCCCCCTGGTGGGCGAGACCGGTGTAGAGCAGCCGTACCTTGCCGCTGCGCAGCGTCTCCTTGATCTCCTCGAACCCCTTGGCCTGCGCCGACTGGGAGGCGTCGTCCCCGGAGAAGACCACCAGTTCGCGGTCCGTGCACGGACGGTCCTTCAGCGGGGCGAGGAAGCGCGGCAGATCGATGCCCCGACCGGCGAAGTAGACGACGTCCGGTTTTGCCGCGCACAGCGTGGCCATCCGCGTCTTGAAGGCGGTGGCCACGCCCTCGTGGGAGGAGTCGTACTCCTCGATGTGGTCGACCAGCCGGTCACGGGGGAAGGCACGCAGGAATCCCTGACTGAGCGTGCGGGTGTATTGGTCGTCGGGGCGGGAGTCCTGGACCACCAGCACCCGGCGGGCGTACGGCTTGTCCCGGAGGTACGCCGCGGCCGCCGCCGCCTCGTCGGAGTTGGTGGGAGCGACCCGCACCAGGCCCTTGACCCTGCTGAGCGTGTCGGCGGTGAGGACCGAGCCGGTCGCGGCCAGCCGCAGTCCGTCCCCACCGTTCCGCGTGATCGTACGGATCATCTTCTCCGTGGCGTCGGTGCTGGTGCCCAGCCCCGCGACGGCGACGATGTGGTCGGGGCGGATGCGTTCACGGATCCGGTCCAGAGCGGCCGCGCGCTGCTCAGGGCTGATACCGCTGTTCGCCAGCAGCAACTTGATCTTCGGAGCGTTGCCGTACTTGTTGCTGTTGTTGGCCTCGTACTGGGCGACGTACGCGCCCTGGATCTCATGGCGTACGGAGTCCGGCGTATTCGTGTCGCCGGCCCCCGGCAGCATCGGCATCAGATACACGATGCTCACGAACCGTGGCACGCTCTGCTTCCCGCCCGAGCTGCCGAGCTTCTTGTTCTGCTCATGGATCAGCCCCGACACCGGCCGGAGGTTCTCGCTGAAGGCGTACGAGCCATCGGTCACACCGACGCACTGCGCCGGTGTGCCGACGCGCCGGACACCGGGGGCACAGGATGTGTCCTCGGGGCGCAGCGTCCACACCAGGACGCCGGCCACGAGGGCGAGCAGCACGGCGCCCGACACGGCGTTCCAGGGCCAGCGGGCCCACAGCGGGCGATGGCGCACCCAGGCTCCGGGGGACATGGCGGCTTCTCCTCGTTCGATGCGGGATTCGATACGGATCGTTGGCCCGACCCGGTGGTACGGGCAGGTGGTACGGGTCGGTGGCTGGGACGGCCGGTACGGGACGGCGGCAGGGGGTTCAGTCGGCGTAGCGGGCGGCCTCGTCCAGGAGCGTGTCCGCGTCCGCGTCCGCGACCATGGCCAGCTGACGGAACATCGCTCCGATCTTGTAGTTGAGCTCGGGGCGGCCCGGCGGCAGCCGGTTGCGCGGATCCCCCGCGAGCCACAGGGCGGCGCACAGTTCGGCCAGGGGACGGCCCCGCGCCCGGTCCCGGTACGCATCGGGCGCGTGCTCCCGTGCCAGCTCCCCGGCCCGCCGGGGCGGTGGAGCGTCGGAGAGCTGCGCCCGGTACATGGGGGCGGCGGTGACGTGGTACAGCTCCCGCAGCCAGGGCCGCAGGTCGGCGGCGGTCAGTCCGGGGACGAAGTGCGCCACCACCGCTTCCAGTTCGTCGATGGCCAGCCGGTGGTACAGCGAGTCCAGCGGCTGGCCGTGGCGGTGGTGCCAGTCCGCCAGGGTGCCGTGGAGGGCCCGCCACTCCTCCCACGAGCCGTTCGGCGGCCCGGAGAGCTCGTCGAGCAGCAGCAGTCGCAGCCAGGGGTGCAGCACAGGGCGGCCGTCGTGGGTGGTGTCGACGGTGTCGGAGGCGGTGTCCCCATGTGGCGCGGGCAGGGGCTGCAGATACCCCGAGGGGGCCGTGCCGCCCCGGGTGTTGGCGTCCTCGGGGACCGGTCCGGACAGCCAGAGCCGGTTGCGGAGCTCGCGCATCACGGTGTCCCGGGCGTGTTCGGGGCGGCCGTTCAGCAGACCGGCGTTGACGGCCGCCTTGGGGGTGCGGGCGGCGGCGATCCGTGTCGCGGCGGCCCGCTGGGCGTCCGTGAGACCGGTCAGCAGATAGTCGCGGACGGACGCGGCGAGCTGGGGCCCGCGCACCGGAGCGGCGGCCGCCGGTGTGCCCGGCGGTTGCACGGGCGTGTCGAGCAGGCCGCGCAGATCCTCCGGGGTGTGCTCCAGCAACCGGTCGATGGCGGCGTGGAGCTGGAGGACGCTCCAGGGATGGCCGTAGGTGAGCCGGTGCACCAGCGGGGTGCTGTGCGACAGCGCACCGGTCTCCGGCCGGCCTGTCCGACGGGCGGCACCGGACTCGTACCGCCCTGCCTCCAGCGCCACCTCCACGGCATCGAGGTCGCGCAGCCGCACGGGGTACCACCAGTCGGTGAGCGGCGTGCCGGCGCGGGCCCGCCAGGCGGAGTAGGAGGCGTCCGCGGGGTGGTGGATGTACGGGTCGTCAGGTCTGCCGTCGCACGGGCCCGGCACCGCCTGGGTGGTGGCGCTGGTGGCCACGACGAGCAGCGGATCGTACGCGTCCGAGCGGGCGCGCTCGGTGCGCAGCCGCAGCAGCACCTCGAGGAAGCGGAGGGCGCCGTCGTTCCGGTCGATGTCGTCCAGCAGGGCGAGGCAGTTGTGGAGACGGTGGCTGCGGGCGTGCCCGGCGCACAGGTCGTCCAGGAAGGCCAGGCACAGCCGGCGGTCCACGAAGTCGCGGTCGGTGGGTATGCCACTGCGGCCGCGCCGGTTGAGCTCCACCAGCTCCTCCAGCGCGCTGGCGGGGCCCGAGGATCCGTACGAGGCCAGCGCCCGGTTGAGGAAGGTGCCGGCCGGCATGTACTCGAAGCCCCGCAGCAGTACGCCCACGATCAGGTCGATGCCGGGAACGGGGGAGAGCCCCAGCGTCTCGACCAGCCCCGCTATGCCCTCGCCCGCGTCCGCCGCGGCTCCCCGGTTACGGGCCCGGCGCAGCGCCTGGCGCAGTTCGCGCGTGGCCTGTCCGCGGTCGGTCAGCGACAGCTGCGGCTGCACGGCGAGCAGTCCGAGCAGCAGGCGCGGGAAGCGGAGCGGCTTGCTGCCACGGTGCTTGCGGGACAGCAGGAAGGCCAGGTGCAGGGCCACCTCGTGCGGGCGCTGCTCGGCGGCTGCCGCGAAGTCGATCCTGGCGACGGGGGCGCCCTCGGTGACGGAGGCGAAGTGGTCGAGGGCGTGGGTCTTGCCGCTGCCGGGACGGCCCAGCAGCGCGATCACCGGAAGAGGGCGGTCGGGCTCGGCGGGGCGGTGCAGCCAGCACTCATGGACGAGACCGGCTGCTTCCGCCAGTCCGGCGGGCGGAGCCGGTGGGCTCTGCGGCATGGGATCCCCCTTCCAGCACGCCGCGGCCACGGTGGTGCACGCATGGCACACCGTGACTGCTGACACGCATCGTGTCACGAACTGCCGGGCGGAATCACAGGAATTGACAGAGCGACAGCTTGCCCCGCCAAGCCCCCGGACCTGCTGCGCCTCTTCCGGGCACACGGGTTCGGCGCCGTACGTCACGGTGTGGCAGGGACCGCCCTACCGGAACTCAGGCCTCGGCCGTCCGGAGACCGTGGACCAGCGGCGCCAGGGCCGTGGCCAGGAGAGTGGCCGCGGTGATCGATCCGAGGGTGATCGTCCAAGCCACCGGCCCGAGAGGGGTGCACCCGAAGAACTGACTCACGCCCGGTGTCTGGATGATGCCGGCGAGGAGCGCCGCGGATCCGAGTCCCGCGACGAGAACGTGACGGTCCAGGCCACCGGTGGTGAGCGTCTGCGCCAGCTGGGTGCCGACCACCGCCGCGAGCGCGACCGTACTGGCGCGCCGCGCCCGGCCCGTGACCCGCGCGGCGCCCCACGCCAGACCTGCGCCGAAGGCGGTGGTGACGCCGCGCAGCACCATCTCATGGGTGAGCGCGGTCCCCAGGGAGTGGCTGGGGCCCTCGCGGAGTAGCCGTTCGCCGGTTTCACCGGTCGGTTCCCGTACGGCGATGGCGAGGGCGGGCGCGAGGTCGGTGAGCAGGTTGACCAGCATGATCTGCCGGGCGTTGAGCGGCGAGTTACCGGTCAGGGCGGAGGCCAGCACACTGAAGGTGACCTCGCCGAGGTTGCCGCCGATGAGGATGGCGAGAGCGGCCCGGACCGACGCCCACATCGCGCGGCCCTCCATCAGCGCGGAGACGATCGTCTCCAGGCGGTCGTCGGTCACGACCAGGTCGGCGGCCGCGGTCGCCGCGGGCGTGCCGCGCCGTCCCAGAGCGATGCCCACGTCCGCGAGCCGGATCGCGGGAGCGTCGTTGGCGCCGTCCCCGGTCATGGCCACGACCCGGCCGAGCCGCTGATACGCCTGAACGATACGGACCTTGTGGCGCGGGCTGCACCGGGCGATGACATCGACCGTCGGCAGCAGCGCGTCCAGTTGCTCGTCGTCGAGTTCGTCGAGTTCGGGCCCCGTGGACACCGTCTGGTCCGCATCCTCGCTGACCGTGGCCGCGATGGCGTCGGCGGTGGCCGGGTGGTCCCCGGTGAGCATGACGGTCTGCACGCCCGCCTCGTGCAGTCGCGCGGTGGCGGGGGCGGCACTGGTACGGACCGGGTCCGCCAGCGCGATGAAGCCGAGGAAGACCAGGTCCTCCATCGCGTCGTCGGTGAGGTCCTCCTCCTCACGCATCGGGCGCTCGGCCACGGCCAGCAGCCGGCGCCCGGCACCGGCGAGCTCGTCGGCGGTGGCGGTGAGCTGCGCACGGCCGGTGTCGTCGAGCGGGACGTCGTGGTCCGCCAGACGCCTGCGGCTGCACCGGGCCAGCACGTTCTCCGGTGCGCCCTTCACACTGAGCAGCGCGCCGCGCGAAAGGCGTCCGGCAGTGGCGTGATACGCCCGGGAGGGTTCGAAGGGCAGCGCGTGCGTCCGGCGCCAGCGGGGGGCGCCGAGCCGTACGGGGACCTTCGCACGGCGGGCTCCGGCCGCCACCGCACGATCGGTCTGGTGGGCGAGCGGCTCCGCCTGACGGGCCGGCGGGGTCGCCCGCAGGGCGGCGGCGAGGATCGCCTTGTGCGGGGTGTCGAGACGGTCGGCGGAGAGGACACGCTCGCCGTCGCTGACGGCGACGAACTGGAGATTGCCCTCGGTGAGGGTCCCGGTCTTGTCGAAGCACAGGACGTCGGCGCGACCGAGCGCCTCGATGGTCCGCGGATTGCGCACCAGCGCCCCGACGTCCGCCAGCCGGCGCGCCGCGGCGAGTTGGGCCGCGTTGACGAGGAACGGCAGCCCTTCCGGTACGGACGCGACCGCGAGATTCACCGCCGAGGCGATCGTCCGGGCGAGCCCCTGTCCGTGCAGCAGACCCGCCCCGGTCACCGCGGCGCCGGACCCGAGCGCGACGGGCAGGCTGGCCTTGGTCAGCGAGGTCAGGCGCGCCTCGACGCCCGTCGCCGGGGCGGCCTGGCGGGCGGTGGCCAGGCTGCGCCCGACCTCGGTGGCCGGACCGGTCGCGACCACGACGGCCACCGCCTGTCCCGCGGTCACGTTGGTGCCCTCGTAGAGCATCGAGCGACGGCCGGTGATCTGTGCGGCGATCACCGGCGCGGGGTCCTTGGTCACCGGCAGGGACTCGCCGGTCAGCGAGGATTCGTCCACCTCCGGCCCCTTGGCCTCCAGCAGCCGGCAGTCCGCCGGAACCACGTCCTCGGGCCCCAGCACGATGACATCGCCGGGCACCAGGTCCCCGGCCGTGACCAGCCGCTCGGTCCCGCCGCGCCGTACCCGCGCGCCGATCGCCGAGCGGGCGAACAACTCGGCCAGCGCACGCTCCGTACGGACCCGCTGGACACCGCCGACGAGCGCCGAGGTCCCGGTGATGGCGGCCACCAGCATGGCGTCGGTCCGCGAGCCCACGGACGCGGCCAGCGCCGCCCCCGCCGCCAGGACCGGTGTCAGGGGGTTGGCGAGCTCCTCGACGAACGCGGCCGCCAGGGTGGTGCGCGCCGGCTCGTCCGGCCGCGGCGCGCCCCCGGCCCGTGCCGCGGCCCTTTCCGGCGGCAGACCGTCGCTGGTCGTATCCAGCCGCTCCAGGACCCGGGGTACAGGTATCAGGTGCAAGGGCGTACTGGTCACGGGAGGGGCGATCGGCCGGGACATCAGCTGCCTGGCGCGCCAGTGGCCCAGGACGAACGCCACGGACCCGGCGGAGTTGGAGGCCGCCACTCCACGTGACGTCGCCTGCCGGGCCGGGCCCTGGAGGGCGGCCACGCCGCCGATGCCGCTGCCGCCCGCGGCCAGCACCGCGCTGTCCCGGTCGACCCGTGCCGCCACGCCGACGCCGTCCACGATCAGCCCGGCCGACTCCAGGTCGGAGCCGACCAGCAGATGGGCACCCCACGCCGGAGGGTCGCCTTCGCGGTGGACTCCGACGCCGCAGTCGGAGGCGGCCAGGGCACGGCGGTTCCCCGAGAGCAGCAGCACCACCGCGCCGTCCGCCTGCACTTCACGCACCGAGGCCACCAGCCGGCCACCGGCGGGGACGACCGCGTCCGCGAAGGAGAACAACGGGTCCTCCCGGTCGGTGGCGAGCACCACGCGTGCTCCGGCCCGGCGGGCTGCCGCCGCAACGGCCTCGGCACCCGGGGCGGTCTGCGTCGCCAGGCCCGCCACGGCCTGCAGCGTCCGCCCCTTGGCCAGGCCCAGCACGCGCTCACTGCCCCTGCGGCGCAGCCGCCCGGCGGCCTGCCGCCCGGTACGCCCCGTCAGATCCAGGTCTTCCAGGGGGCCCAGCCGCCAGCCGTGGTCATCGCGCCGGCCCTGGTTCGGGTCGTCCGGGTCGAACAGGGCGAAGAGGTGGTCGGTGGTCCGTTCCGGATCGGCTCCGCTCAGCAGCTCCAGGTCGACCAGGTCGTAGCGGTCGCTGCGCAGCGTCTCCTCGTCCAGCACCACGGTGTCCACCTGGCCGAGCCGGCGCAGCGCGCTCCGGTCCATGGCCACGACTCCCCGCAGCGCCAGGAACCGGCCCAGGCTCGTGGCGAACCCCTCCCGCCCGGCCTGCGGTGCCTTCGGTACGGCGGTCAGCGCCAGCGCCAGCCCCCGCCGCGGCCCGACGAACGGTACGGCCATGGCGCCGGCCAGCGCGCCGATCCCCATCGACCGCTGGGCGTAGCGGTCCGCCGCGTCCTGCGGAGGCGTACCCGGCCGCTCCACCACGATCGCGTCGGCCGAGGCGTACTCGGGCCGGCACACCAGCCCTGGCTCCGCCGCGGCCCACGCCTCGCGGTCGGCGCTCGCCTCCCGCCACTGCGCCACCCGCTGCACCACATCCAGGGCCAGCCCGCCGCCCCGGGTGGCGACGCCCTGGGCCAGCGCGCTGACGACCGGCAGCACCGACTCGGCCTGGTGCGGGCCGGTGAGGCCCTTCGCGACCAGATGCCGCAGCTGCGGATGGTGCTGCAGCGCGGTGGCGAGCGCCCCGACCTCGGTCGGCAGCCGCACCCACGGCGCCAGATTGCGGATGGTGGACAGGAGCAGGCCGAACCCGTCCGCTACCAGGACCTGGACCGACTGCCGGGTCCGCGGGCCCTCGGAGGGGTGATGCGGCTCGGGGCACCACTCGTCGAACTCGTCCGGTACGGCCGCGCCGCGGGCCTCCGCGTCCGCGACCAGCGCCGTCAGTTCCCGCACCGGCGGCGGTGGCGAGGCCAGGCCGACCACGACCCTCTCCGCCGGGGCGTTCACCCGCGCCCACTCCACCCCCGGGTGCTCCTCGAGCGCACGCTCCACCAACCGGGCCAGATGCTCTCCACGGGAACCGTGGACCCCTTGGACCTCGATATGGCAGCGGCCGGGCCGTGACCACACCCCCCGCCGCTCCAGCCCGATCAGCCGGCCCGCCAGATCACCGGCCACATCCGCGGCCCCGCGCACACCGGCCGTCACCAGGCCCGTGATCGGCCCCAGCAGCGGAATCACCGGCGGACCCGGCGCTGACGACGATGACATGAGCGGCGCCCTTCCGAGCTGGAGACGTCACCGCTCGGGTCCCGAGGGGCCGTGGCGGCGGCCACTCCGCGAGTAACCCCCGGCGGCCGTTCAACACATGCCGGAATTGTTTATTCTTGTGGGACAAAGAACTCCCAGATCATTGCGTGTGGACGTGAGAGCCGTGACCAATTCGCCTTCCTCACGGAAGACCACCGCTTCCCAGAAGAACGCCGAAGCCGCTTTCGGGAAGAACCCCGAAGCCCAGCAGAGCGCTGAAGCCCAGCAGAACGCCGAAGCCCGGGAAAGCGCGGCAGCCGGGGCGAACACCGAGACGCAGCCGAGCGCCGGCGCACCGCGGACCGAAGCCGCGGCGACCACCGCCGGAACCCGGACCCCCGGATCCCGGAAGGCCTCCTCCCCGAGCAGGGCCAAGGCGGCGGCCCGCTCCGAGAACCGTGGGACCGAGCAGACACCGGAGGACGCGGAAAAGAGCGACCGGCGCACCGTGACCATCACGCTCCCCTCGTTCGACCGCGTCGCCTCCCGAGCCGCGAACGCCGCGATGCTGCCCGTGGCCGCCGCCCGCCAGGTGCTGCCGGCCAAGGGGGGACTGCCGGTCTACGTGGGCCTGGGCGTCCTCGGCATCGCGGACGTCATCGAGTGGCCCGTGGCAGTGGGTATCGGCGTCGGCTACGCGGTTCTGCGTCGCCAGGGCGTGCTGCCTTCCGAGCCCGTCGCCGCGAAGAGTTGAGCGCCTGACCGGGTGACGGCGCGGGAGCCGCGACCGCCCCACCGACCTGCCGGAGCTTCCGCGGAGCCGCCGTCGTCGCGGGTTGCCGGTGCCCTTCGCATCAGCAGCGGGCGTCCGCGGAGCAGCCCCGGGGCGCGCATCCGGCCCGGCGCGTGCATTCCGCACCGCGCGGAGGGAGCATGGAGTCATGGCGAGGAAGGTTTCCGCCGGAAGCAGGGCCCGGCGGGCCGCTCTGAGCGCGGTCCGGGAGGCTCTGGAGCGGGGCGAGCTGCCTGTGGAGGCGGCTGAGCTCCTCCAGGGCAGCGACGCCGAGTTCTGGGCCGGGCCCGACGGCCGGGTGTACGTACGGCCCTTGCGAGCCCTCGTGGCCGGAAGCGGCCCCGTTCAGCGGGCCCCGGAGGTCGAGCTGGTCGTGGACCCCCGCGGCTGCTCCGGCAGTGACGCGTGGTTCGAGTCGGAGTGGTGCGGGCGCGCGCTGTGGAGCGGTGACATGTCCCGGCTCACCCACTGGCGCGCCGCCGACAGCACCTGGCCGGTCCTGGACGAGGTCTGATCGGGGCGTACACACCTCGGGCCGCGGCGGTGCCGGAACACACCTCGGGCGGAGTGCCGTACACCCGCCTCGGGCCGCCGTCCCGTCCACACGCCGGGCGACGCCCTGGGCGTACTCACAGGGCGTACGCACGCGAGCCCCGCCCCCTCCTGCGCGGATCGCCGGTCCGTCCTGCGGGGCGGACGACCCGGGCGGCGGACGGGGGCATACGGCGGAGCGGGTCATACGGCGGACCGGGGCATACGGCGGACCGGGTCATGCGGCGGACCGGGTCATGCGGCGGACGGGGTCATCCCCGGATCAGCAGGGCCACCGGCGATCCGTCGAACAGCTCTGCGGCCCGCACTGCGCCGCCTCCCACCGTCCGTCCCGACAGCAGATCGGTCCAGCGCCCCTCCGGCAGGATCACCTCCGTGTCCCGCCAGCCGCCCGCCTCCTCCAGGCGGCGGGGGAGCCGGGTGACCGCGGTGACGGCCTCGCCCGCCCGGGAGAAGGCGACACCGTGCACGGCGGCCGCACCCCGTAAGGCCAGCGGTTCGTAGTGGCCCGACCCGCCGAACCAGTCCGGGTGGGCGCGGCGCAGCCGCAGCGCCGTGGCCGTGAGCCGGAGCTTGTCCTCCGAGAGCCCCCGTGGGTCCCGTCCCGCGTCCAGTTCGGCGAGGACGCCGGGTTCGCAGCCGAACGGCCGACGGTTGTCGGGGTCCACCAGGGCGGTGTACTCCCGCTCCGTGCCCTGATAGACGTCGGGAACTCCGGGCATGGTCAGATGCAGCAGCGTCGCGCCGAGGATGTTGGCGCGGGCTCCCTCGGCGAGCGAATCGATCAAGGGCGCGGCCGTACGCATCGGCGGCCCGCACGGCCCCGCCGTCACGAAGTCCTCCACCGCTGCCTCGTACGCCGGGTCACCCTCCGTCCAGGAGGTCCGCAAACCGGCCTCCCGCACCGACTTCACCACGGCCGGGACGAGCCGTTCGGGCGGCGTCCGGTCACAGCAGGGGAACCCCAGCCCGAACGCCGCCTGCCAGGCCGTCCAAGCGACATGCCGGTCCGGGGCGGGCGCGGGCGCCGGGGCGCCCTCCGGAGCCCGGCCGGGCGCTGAGCCGGGTGCGTACGGCACTTCCGGGCGCGCCGTCTCCTTCGTCAGCTGCTCGACCAGCCCGGCCCACTCTCCCGGAGCCTCGGTCAGCAGCGCGATCCGGCTCCGTACGTCCGCGCTCCGCTTGGTGTCGTGCGTGGACAGCACCGTCCCGGTCGCCGGCCAGTCGCGCTGCAGACGGGCGCAGAAGTCATGGAATCCGTCCACGGACACGGCCGGGCTCCCCGGATCGCCGCCGACCTCCCCGGCCGACAGCAGTGGCGCGTAGCGGTAGAAGGCCTTGTCCTCCACCGACTTGGCACGCAGTGCGGACGAGGTCTGGGCGAAGCGCGAGCAGAACTCCCGGTGGTCGGGTGTCGCGCCGAGCAGCCCGAGCGCCAGATCCCGGACGAGATCCACCGCGTCCGCCTCCTCGGGGACCGTGAAGACGGCACGCGCGCCCTCGGCCGCGGTCCGCAACATCTTCGTGTCGCCCTCCGGCACCCGCTCTCCCGCGACCGCGTACGGGCGGTACACCGGCACGCGTACCAGCAGCTCCCGCACGGCCGTGCGCAGCGCCCAGGGCGCGTGGTCGCGCAGAGCCGGTGTCGTCTCGCAGATCCGGGCAGCGGTACGGGCGAGCAGGGAGACCTCGGCAGCCAGTTCGTGTGTGACGACCTTGTACCCGGCGCGGCGCTCGGTGGCGGCCCACTCGCCGCCCCGGTCGGCGGGCTGCCCCGTGAAGCCCCGGTAGACGCCGAGAAGGTCCGCCGCCCCCGCCGGGTCGACGAACAGACCATCGACGCGCCGCAGCGCGTCGTACCCGGTGGTGCCGGCGACCGGCCAGTCCGCGGGCAGCCGCTCGCCGCCCGTGAGGATCTTCTCCACGACGGTCCAGCGGCCCCCCGTCGCCCGGTCGAGCCGCCGCAGATACGCCCCCGGGTCGGCGAGCCCGTCCGGGTGGTCGACGCGCAGCCCGTCCACGACACCGTCGTGCAGCAGCTCCAGCACCTTGGCGTGCGTCGCGTCGAACACCACGGGGTCCTGCACCCGCACACCGATCAGCTCCGAGATGGTGAAGAACCGCCGGTAGTTCAGCTCGGTGCGGGCCAGCCGCCACCAGCCGAGCCGGTACCACTGGACGTCCAGCAGCTCCGGGAGTGGCAGGTGCGCGGTGCCCGGCCGGACCGGGAAGACATGGTCGTGGTACCGCAGCACGTCCCCGTCCGGGGCGATGTGCTCCAGCTCGTCGCCGAGCCGCCCGCCCAGCACCGGCAGCAGCACCCGTCCGCCGTGCTGCTCCCAGTCGATGTCGAACCAGCGCGCGTACGGCGAATCGGGTCCGTCCCGCAGCACTTCCCACAGGGGCCGGTTCAGCTGCTCCGGGACCGGCACCGCCATATGGTTCGGCACGATGTCGAGCACCAGTCCGAGGCCGTGCCGCCGCGCCGTACGGGACAGCTCCCGCAGCCCCTCCTCGCCGCCCAGCTCCCCCCGTACGGCCGAGTGGTCCACCACGTCGTATCCGTGGGCCGAGCCCGGCACCGCCTCCAGTACGGGCGAGAGATGAAGGTGGGAGACGCCGAGCGAGGCGAGATACGGCACGGCCGCGGTGGCGGCGGAGAACGGGAAGCCGGGCTGGAGCTGGAGCCGGTACGTCGCCGTGGGCGCTCCGCCGGGTTCGGGTGGCGCGGTGGGCTCCGTCGTCACGGGCCGGTGGGGGGCGGGCTCGGACGGCTCGTGCTGAGGCGGCTCAGGCGTCATGGATACGGGCTACCCCCGGGCGCGGCTTTCGTGCCTCCCACCCGTGCATCCGTGGCTCGTCCCGTGCGGGGCCCGGCCACGCGCGCGTGGCCGGGCCGTACGGCAGGAGCGTCACGCCGGGCGTTGCAGCACCGTCAGACTCCTGTCCACCAGGGTGAAACGGTCACCCGCCTTGACCCTGCGGCCGGTTCCCGGCTCCACCCCCTCCGTACGGGCCGTGTCCACCACCACCTGCCACTGCTGTCCGTGGTTGACCGGGACCACGAAGTCCAACGGCTCATCACTGGCGTTGAACATCAGCAGGAACGAGTCGTCCTCGATCCGCTCCCCGCGCGGGCCGGGCTCGGAGATCGCGCGGCCGTTGAGGAAGACCGTGAGCGAGCGGGCGGACGCGGCCTGCCAGTCGCGCTGCCGCATCGCCTCCCCCTGAGGAGTGAACCACGCGATGTCCGAGAGGTCGTCGTGCGTGCCCTCCACCGGCCTGCCCTGGAAGAAGCGGCGGCGCCGGAAGACCGGGTGGTCCCGTCGCAGCCACACCATCGAACGGGTGAACTCCAGGAGCCGGCTGTCCGCGTCCGGGCCCGGCCAGTGAACCCAGGACAGCTCGCTGTCCTGGCAGTAGGCGTTGTTGTTGCCGCCCTGCGTACGCCCGAACTCGTCGCCGTGACTGAGCATCGGCACGCCCTGCGAGAGCATGAGCGTCGCGATGAAGTTGCGCTGCTGACGGCCGCGCAGCGACAGCACCCCCGGGTCGTCGGTCGGCCCCTCCGCTCCGCAGTTCCACGACCGGTTGTAGCTCTCGCCGTCGCGGTTCCCCTCGCCGTTGGCCTCGTTGTGCTTCTGGTCGTACGCCACCAGGTCGTGCAGGGTGAAGCCGTCGTGGCAGGTCACGAAGTTCACGGAGGCGATGG
Organism: Streptomyces sp. 8N706; assembly: GCF_052245415.1. Classification (NCBI taxonomy): domain Bacteria; kingdom Bacillati; phylum Actinomycetota; class Actinomycetes; order Kitasatosporales; family Streptomycetaceae; genus Streptomyces; species Streptomyces sp. 8N706. The sequence continues at coordinate 27,620 of NZ_JBQQBW010000049.1, forward strand.
GCCGCCGCCCGTCGCTCTGGTAGAGATCGGAGGAGCCGGTGAGCCGGGAGGCGAACTCCGCCAGCGTGCGCGGCTCGCCCCGCCACAGATCCCGCACCGTGTCCCGGTACTTGCCGTTCCACTCGGTCCACAGCGGCGGGAAGTTGCCCACCTGATAGCCGCCCTCGCCCACGTCCCACGGTTCGGCGATCAGCTTGACCTGGCTGACCACCGGGTCCTGCTGCACCAGGTCGAAGAAGGACGACAGCCGGTCCACCTCGTGGAACTGGCGGGCCAGGGTCGCCGCGAGATCGAAGCGGAATCCGTCCACCCGCATCTCGGTCACCCAGTAGCGCAGTGAGTCCATGATCAGCTGGAGGACGTGCGGGCTGCGCATCAGCAGCGAGTTCCCGGTCCCGGTCGTGTCCATGTAGTAGCGCGGATCGTCGGCCAGCCGGTAGTACGAGGCGTTGTCCAGGCCCCGGAAGGACAGCGTCGGACCGAGGTGGTTGCCCTCGGCGGTGTGGTTGTAGACCACGTCGAGGATGACTTCGATGCCGGCCTGGTGCAGGGCCCGGACGGCGGATTTGAACTCCAGCACCTGTTGACCGCGGTCGCCCCAGGAGGCGTAGGCGTTGTGCGGGGCGAAGAAGCCGATGGTGTTGTAGCCCCAGTAATTGGCGAGGCCGGAGTCCACCAGACGGTGGTCATGGATGAACTGGTGGACGGGCATCAGTTCGAGCGCCGTCACCCCGAGCTCGGTCAGATGTTCGATGATCGCGGGGTGGGCGAGCGCCGCATACGTGCCCCGCAGCTCGTCCGGCAGAGCCGGGTGGAGCATCGTCAGACCCTTCACATGGGCTTCGTAGAGCACCGTCCGGTGGTAGTCGGTCCGCGGCGGCCGGTCGTCCCCCCAGTCGAAGTAGGGGTTGACCACGACGGAGGTCATCGTGTGGGGCGCGGAGTCCAGGTCGTTGCGTTCGGACGGCCTGCCGAAGTGATAGCCGTAGACCGCCTCGTCCCAGTCGATCCGGCCGCTGACGGCCTTCGCGTACGGGTCCAGCAGCAGCTTCGCCGAGTTGCAGCGGTGCCCGCGGGCCGGCTCGTAGGGCCCGTGGGCCCGGAAGCCGTACCGCTGCCCCGGCATGACACCCGGCAGATAGGCATGCCGGACGAACGCGTCGGACTCGCGGAGCTCCACCGCCGTCTCCGAGCCGTCGTCGTGCAGCAGGCACAGCTCGATCCTGCTGGCGGTTTCGGAGAAGACGGCAAAGTTCGTCCCGGCGCCGTCGTACGTGGCGCCGAGGGGATACGCCTGTCCCGGCCAGACCTGCATGATGTCGACTCTTCCACTTCTGATCCGGGCTCCGCGAGACGGCGAATCCCCGACCGAACAGGAACCCTTGTCCAACCAGCGGAGTTACGGGGCACTTTCGTCAGATCTTCCTGGAAAGCAGGGCAACCTCCTACGACAACGGCTCGTCCTACAGGGTGACCGATGCATACGTTGTATGCACTCATTAGGGGAGATGGGCGATGAGGGGGGACATGTGCGCACCATGATGCGCCGCCACCTGGGCAAGGTGGTCGCGGGGGCGGCCATTGCGGTGACCGGCACCGCGGTGATGGTCGGAGTGACCCTGCCGGGGAGCGCCGGCGCCGCTGACGGCCCGGCCGGCACGCGAGGCGGAGCGGCCGCCCAGGCACCGGGCCAGGGGCAGCAGGGGCAGACGCAGCAGCAGACGCAGCAGCAGCCCGGCGTCGTCGAGTCGCAGCCGCCGGTCGGCGAGCGGGGCACGGGCCGGGACGCGCTGACCGACGACGAGTTGAAGCGCGCGGAGCGGCTCGCCCTGAATCCGGGCCTGCGCGCCGACAGCGAGAACGTCACCGGCGGAGCGGGCCCGCAGTGGCTCAGCACGGATCTCGCGGAACCGCGGCCCTCGGAGGCCGGAGACACGACCCCGCCGCGCCGCGCCGAGATCTCGTACTACGACTACGAGGACGACACGCTCGTCACCAAGACCGTCAACCTGGCGACGGGCAAGGTCGAGGACACCGACAGCCGGGGCGGCGAGCAGCCGCCGCCGACGCGCGCCGAGGCCGCCGAGGCCGTGCGGGTGCTGCTGGACAGCCCCCTCAGCGCCGAGCTGAAGAAGGACTACGAGGACGCCACCGGCAAGGCGCTCACCGCGGCGGACCAGCTGGAGACCACCGGCATGGCCTACCGGGTCGACGAGGAGAACAGCGGGCCCGCCGGGCTGCGTGAGTGTGGCCGGCACCGCTGTATGCGGCTGTTCACCAAGGTGCGCAACGGCCCCTGGATCGACATCCGGCACCTGGTCGTCGACCTCAGCAACCGCACCGTGGGCCGCATCCGATAGACGTTCGGACGTCTGAGCGAGAAAAACGGAGTCACCATTCATGCGTGAAGGAAGAGAGACCAGGGGTCGGCGCCGCGGGCCGAGCCGTGCCCCCGGACGGAGCCGCGGCCGTATACGGGCGACGGCCGCCGTCGGACTGACGGTGCTGCTCGGCGGCGCGGTCGCCGCGGCGGGCCCGGCGGGCGCCGCCCAGGCAGCGCCCAAGGCCCCGGCCGCGCCCAAGGCCCCGGCAGCCCCCGCGGACTGCGGCGCCGCCTCAAGGATCGAGCAGAAGCTCTCCGGCGGCACCACCTGGCGGATGTGCTGGCACTACGAGTCCAAGGCCGGTCTGGTGCTGGACAAGGTCAGCTACCAGCCGAAGGGCGAGGCCCGCCCCATACCGGTCCTCACCACCGCCAAACTCGGCCAGGTCCATGTGCCGTACGACGACGGCAAGAACGAGTTCGACGACCTCACCAGCTACGGCTTCGGCGAGGGTGTACAGAACCTCTCGCCCCAGGAGTGCCCCGGCGGCACCCTCAAGAAGGTCGAGCTCCCGCACGCGGACGCGGTCAACGGTCTGTGCACCACCACCCGCGCCCGCGGCCACGCCTACCGCGCCGCCGCGGACGAGGGCGGCACCGTCTGGTCCGCCCAGGGCAAGGACCTGCTCGTCTACAGCGTCAACAAGGTCGGCTGGTACGAGTACATCACCGAGTGGCGGTTCTCCGACGACGGCACCATCTCCACCCAGGTCGGCGCCACCGGCAATCTGTCCCCGTTCGACTACGACGCGGGCGACGGGCGGGGCTGGCCCGTCGGCAAGGGCGCCAAGGCCTACGCCACCAGCCACAGCCACAACGTCTTCTGGCGGCTGAACTTCGGTCTCGACGGCGCGCCCGGCAAGGTACAGCAGTTCGACGCGAAGACCACCGACCGCCCCGGCCGGACACCGACGACCAGCACCAAGCGCACCGAGGTCACCAAGGAGCTGGCCGGCAACACCGGAGCACAGCGCTGGTGGCGCGTGGTGAGCACTCGGGGCAAGAACAAGGACAACCACCCGCGGTCGTACGAGATCGTCCTCGGCCACAGCAACAAGTACCCCGGGCGCCCGTACACCAAGAACGATGTCTTCTTCACCCAGTGGGACTCCTGCCAGCAGTTCGCCAGTCACAACCGCAACTGCTCCGGCACCAGTGTGGACACGTGGGTCAACGGCCAGACGCTCAAGCACCCCATCGTCTGGGTGAACGTCGGTTTCCACCATGTGGCGCGTGACGAGGACCAGACCCCGATGCCCGTCCACTGGCAGGGTTTCCAGCTCGCACCGCGCGATGTGACCGCCATGAACCCGCTCACCCCGGCAGGCCTCGCCAACCAGAACGGCCAACCGACGCAGCCGTAAAGCGAGTTGGTAGACCAGTGAACGGATGAGGGTGCACCGCCCTCCGCCCACGCAGTACCCTTCCTTGATCGTGGAACGGGGGCGGAAGGCGGTGCACAGGTGAGCTCGGGCGGGCTTGAGCTGCCCCCTGGTGACGGAAGTCAGCAGGGAGGCGCCGCTGACGTCCCACCGGGCGCGGTGTCCCTTGCGCGGCCGATGGAGATCGGAGCGGAACTGGACTGGGGCGCCGACGCCTGGACCGAAGTGCGTACGCGTGCCCGGCGGGCAGGGCGGGCCTATATCTGGCTGAACCTGGTCGAGCAGCGGCTGCGGGCGGTCGTCGCCGCGGTGCTGCGCCCCATCTACGAACCCGTGCACGGCGACGAGTGGGTGGTCGCCGCCGCCGGGCCGGCCGGTCACGAGTGGGTCCAGCGCGCCGTCGCCGTACGAGAGGTCAGCAGGCGCAAGGGCTATCTGCTCGACCCCGCGGACGACAACGTCGTCAGCTTTCTGACCCTGCCGCAGCTCCGCGAGCTGATGGTCCAGCACTGGCCCTGCTTCGAGCCCTATCTCGACGACCGCCGCGATCTGGAACTCGCGCTGGACGAGCTCGAGGTGGCGCGCAACGTCGTCTCCCGCAACCGTGCGCTCTCCGCGACGGTCCTGGCGCAGGCCGAACGGGCCTCGGCCCGGCTGCTGGAGATCCTCGGCAGCGGCACGGGCACACCCTCGGCCGACCGGCTCCCCGTCGACGCCGTGGAGGACCTGGTCGGCGACCGGTACGCCGATGTCGTCGGGGTGCACTCCGACCGCGTACGGCTGCAACGGCAGCTGCCGGCCGAGGACCTCTTCGGCGGCGCCCGCCGGCTCGACGCCATCGGCATAGGCCTGAATCTCCTGGTGCAGAACTACTCGGGCCGGCGCATGGTCCGGCTCGCCGAGTCCGGCTGCCGTACCCGGTTGCTGTTCCTCAACCCCGCCAGCAGCGCGGTGCGCCGCAGGGAGCGTGAACTCGGTCTGAAGAAGGGGGAGCTGAGCCGCACGGTGGAGACCAACATCATGCATATGCGGCGGGTGCGGGCCCGGCTGAGGGACACCGGCGGCTTCGAGATCCGTGTCTTCGACGAGACGCCCCGTTTCACCGCTTACCTGGTCAATGGGGACGGAGCCGACGGTCTGGCGGTCGTCCAGTCCTATCTGCGCAAAGCGCGGGGGATGGAGGTCCCGGTGCTCGTCCTGCGCGGCGGCGGACGCGACCTGGTGCAGGAGCGTGGCGCGGACGCCGACCACGGGCTCTTCCAGACCTACCGCGAGGAGTTCGAGAGCGTGTGGACGGACTCCCGGCCCGTGTCCTGAGCGGCCACTCGCTCCCGGGCCGGCTGTCAGTGGGGCATGGGAGGGTGGAAGCCATCAGGGGGAACGCACCACAGAAGAGGGGGGCCGCAGGTATGGGCTGGCACCATGAGCCGCTGACGGGCTTCGACTTGGAGACCACGGGCACCGACATCGAGCGCGACCGCATTGTGACCGCGGCGCTCGTCCGGCTCGAGCCGGACGGCAGCGCGGCCCCCGGGCGGACCTGGCTGCTGGACCCCGGAGTGCCGATTCCCGACGGGGCCACGGCGATCCACGGCATCTCCACCGAGCAGGCCCGGGAGCGGGGCAGGGCGGCGGCGGAGGGGGTCGGCGAGATCGTGGAAGCCGTCGCCGACGTCCTGCGCGCCGGGCGTCCGCTGGCCGTCATGAACGCCCGGTACGACCTGTCGTTGCTCGACCGGGAGTGCCTGCGGCACGGCGTCGCGCCGCTGTCCGCCCGGCTCGGCCGGGCCCCCGGGCCGGTCATCGACCCTCTGGTGCTGGACAAGCACGCCGACCGCTACCGCAAGGGCAAACGCACCCTGGAGGCGCTGTGCGCCCATTACGGTGTGCGGCTGACCGGTGCTCATGAGGCGGGCGCCGATGCCATGGCCGCGGCCGAAGTGGCCCTGCGGATCGGGGAGAAGCACACGGACCTCGGAGTGCTCGACCTCCGGGCGCTGCACGACCTCCAGATACGGGCCGCCGCGGAGCAGGCGGAGTCGTTTCAGCGGTTTCTGCGCCGGACATCGGACCCGCGGGCGTATGTGGAGCCGGCCTGGCCGCTGATTCCGGCTCAGCGCGCGGCGGCCGCCCCGGTGCCGTCCGTGCCGTCGGTGTCGCCGGAGCCGTCGGTCCCGCCGGACCCCTCGCAGCCGTAGGGATCGTCGGGGGCGGGGAGCCAGTGGAGCCGGGGAGTCGGGGAGCTGGGCAGCCGGGCAGCTTGGCAAGGGGCGTCGGGGCGGTCGGAGGGCGCACCGGCGGACTCAGAAGGCGTACCAGCGGACCCGGGTGTCCTCCGTGCGCAGTGAGGTGATCCTTCTGCGGAACTCGCCGAGGGCGGCCGGGTTTCCGGGGGCGTGCTGGGCCACCCATGCGCAGGCGGCCGTCTCCCGGGCCCCGCGCAGCACCTCACTGCCGTCCCAGTCCCGTACGTCCCAGCCGTAGGTGGTCGTGAACCGGGCGTGCTCCTCCGGAGGAAGGCCGTAGCGGTCCAGGGCCAGTGCCATCACCACGAGATCGTGCTCGCGCAGATCGTCGGCGAAGGTCTCGAGGTCGACGAGGACCGGGCCCTCGGGGCCGATGTGCACATTGCGGGGCAGCGCGTCGCCATGGATCGGGCCGGGAGGCAGCTGCGGTACGAGGTTTGCGGCGGCTGTCGCGAACCGGTCCCGCCGCCGGCGCAGAAACGCCGCGTCGGCGGGGTCGATCGCGTCACCGGCGAGCCGCAGCCAGCGCTCCACGCCGCCCAGCAGGTCGCGCCGGGGCAGCGGGAAGGGCGGGGAGGGCAGGTGGTGCACCAGCCGGAGCAGCTCGGCCAGATCGGCGGCGTCCGCCGGGCGCACGGCGTCCGGCAGCCGCTGCCACACCGTCACCGGGTGCCCGTCCACCAACCGGGCAGCGGTCCCGGGACCGGCCGGCCGGACGGCCGGGACGCCCTGCTCGGCGAGCCAGGCCGCGGTCAGCAGCTCACGCCCCATACGCTCCAGCAGCTCGGCGCTGCGGCCCACGCGGACGACCGGCCCGTCGGTGCCGATTCCGAAGACGGCGTTCTCCCCCAGCGCGAGCAACCGCGCGTCCCCGGCCGGATGTCCGGCCTTCTGGAGCACATACCGCGCCCGCTCCTCGGTGAAGGGCACCACTCGCCCCCGCGCCATGCCGTACCTCCGCCGTCCGCCGTACCGTACGGGACAGTCTCGCAGTCGCGGTGGTGAGACGGTGGTGCGGTGGTGGGTGGTGTGGGTTCCCGCCGGTGGCCGTCAGTGGCCCGGGCCGGCCGAGAGGGGCACGAGGCCGCCTCCAGCGCACGGAGGGCCACCGGGGACGGCGCCCGGGAACGCACCCGGGCGTATCGCGCCGGCCTCGCCGGGGCACGGCCGGAAGCCTGGGAAGGCCACCGACCTCAGCAGTAGGGGAGACGGATACCCATGGGTAAAGGTTGTGCGGGGCGAATCTTGTCTCTTGGGTGACGGCATTCCTAACGTCGGGTGAACTCACTCCGCAGGCAGGAAGTTGACCATGCCCCGAGACATACCGGCCCTCGCCGAGGTGCGTCGCACCACCGAGAAGAAGCGTGACGCATGGTGGACCGTGCTCCTGGTGGATCCGGTCGCCACACCACTCGTCCGCTGGACGGCGATGTGGACCCGGGCCACGCCGAACCAGATCACCTGGCTCGCGCTCCTCCTCGGCCTCGGCGCCGCGGCATGCTTCGCCGCCGGCAGCTGGGGGTGGCTGCTGGCCGGCGCCGCCCTCTATCACGTGAGCTTCATCCTCGACTGCATGGACGGCAAGCTGGCGCGGCTGACCGGAACCGATTCGGTCTTCGGCGCCTGGCTCGACTATGTCTTCGACCGAGTACGGGTGTTGGCCTGTGCCATCGCCCTGATGGGCGGCCAGTACGTCCGTACCGGCGAGGTGCTGCATCTCTGGCTGGCGCTCGCCGTCGTCTTCCTCGACATGCTGCGCTATGTCGACTCCCTGCAGATCTTCAAGATCCGTCATGGGATGCGCAAGCAGATCAAGGCGCGGGTGCGCGCGGCGCGCCGTGCCGAGAACGAGCGGGAACTTGCCTTCATGGAGGACCTGCTGCGGGACAACCCCGAGGCCGACGCCGACCAGGACCGTACGCCGGCGGAGGCCCGACCCGGGGCCCTGGACGAGCAGCGGCGCCCGGAGATCGTGGATCTGCACCAGGAGTTCCGGCACCGCTTCCCCTGGTACATCCGCTTCCGCTCGTTCCTGATGCGTCATCGCATCCGTACCCACCTGGTCAGCGGGATCGAGTTCCAGATGGCCGTCTTCATCGTCGCCCCCGCGGTGGATGCCGTCGCACCGGTGACCATCGGCGCGGCCGCCCTGCTGCTCGTCTTCGAGCTGGCCATCATCTACAAACTGCTGCTGTCCACCCGGGACTTCACCCGCACCATCAAGTCGTTCGAGACGACGGCCTGAGCCGGGGGCAGGCGTACGGGGGCCGGGGCGCGGTCCCCGTACACGTGCTGATGAGGTGGCGCCGCACCACGAGTGGGCCCCTGATCCCGGTCAAATAAAGGGAGTTGAGGCAACCTGCCTCAACTGGATCCCTTTTGCGGTCGTTTGGAGTTCTGTACGTTTGTTGTGTGCGTCACACCTGTGAGTTGTCACACCGTTGTCATTGAATTGCTCGCGTCGATCGGTCAGGGTTTCGAACCACCCGGGCGTAGATCTTCCTGTGCGCCGGGGCGATTGCAACAACGCTTCAACCCCCCACACAGCAATCGAGGAGAACCCTCTTCATGGCTTCACACAAGCGTTACGGCAAGCGTCGGCTCACCGTGGCGATATCCGCCGCTGCCGCCGTCGTCGCCGGAGGCACCCTGCTGTCCCTCCCCGCGGGCGCGAGCCCCGCGCCCGCCACGGGCAAGATCTACGGCGCCGACGCCATGGGCGCCGTCAGCGGCAGCTACATCGTGCTCCTGGACAACAAGGCCGCAACGGCGGCGTCGAAGGGCGACAAGGCCGACCTCGCCAAGGAGTACGGCGGCAAGCTGAAGCGCACCTACTCCTCCGCGATCAACGGCTTCTCCGCCGGCGGTCTCACCGAGACCGAGGCGAAGCGGCTCGCCGCGGACCCGGCTGTCGGCAAGGTCGTACAGAACAAGAAGTTCAGCATCAACGCCACCCAGGAGAACCCGCCGTCCTGGGGCCTGGACCGCATCGACCAGGACGACACCGCGGGCGACAAGAAGTACACCTACCCGGACGGCGCGGGCGAGGGTGCCACGGCGTACGTCATCGACACCGGTGTGCGCACCACGCACAAGGACTTCGAGGGACGGGCGAGTTCGGGCTTCGACGCCGTCGACGGTGACGACTCGGCGGACGACGGCAACGGCCACGGCACCCACGTCGCCGGCACCATCGCCGGTGCGGAGCACGGGGTCGCCAAGAAGGCCAAGATCGTGGCGGTCCGGGTCCTGGACGACCAGGGCTCCGGCACCACCGAGCAGGTCGTCGCGGGCATCGACTGGGTCACCAAGAACCACCAGGGCCCCTCGGTCGCCAACATGAGCCTCGGCGGCGGGGCCGACGAGGCGCTGGACGCGGCCGTGAAGAAGGCCATCGCCTCCGGTGTCACCTTCGCCGTCGCGGCCGGCAACGAGTCCTCCGACGCCGGCCAGGGCTCCCCGTCGCGGGTGAAGGAGGCGATCACCGTCGCCTCCAGCACCGAGGGCGACGAGCAGTCCGACTTCTCCAACTTCGGCAGCGTCGTCGACCTCTACGCTCCGGGCTCGGAGATCACCTCCGACTGGAACGACAGCGACGACGGCACGAAGACGATCTCCGGTACCTCGATGGCCACCCCGCACGTGGTGGGCGCCGCCGCCGTCTACCTCGGCAAGCACCAGGCCGCCACCCCGGAGCAGGTCGCCGGGGCGCTGACCGACGGCGCCACGGCTGGCAAGATCAGCAACCCGAGCGAGGGCACCCCGAACAAGCTGCTGAAGGTCGTGGAGTAACCCTTCGCAGGCTCCAGCGGCAGCCGGCCGCCGCGCCCTCCCCCACGGGGCGCGGCGGCCGGTTCGTTGTGGCTCCGGGAAGTTGTGTCTTCTGAGAGGGGGCCGCGGGAGTTATCCACAGGCCGTGACGGATCCCGGCAGGAATCAGCGCAACTGACTACTGTCGGTCACGGAAAGACGCCAACACGCGGCACAGAAGGAGGACGAGATGCACGGGGGCCTGCCGTTCATCGGTCTGGGCACCATCGTCTACGGCGTCGTCGGACTGATCGCCGTCATGGGCCATGCGGCCATGGCACTCGGGGGAATTCGGGGGAAGAAGACATGCGCGGTCTCACCGTCATCGTCCCGGCGCACAACGAAGAGGAAGGACTGCCGGCGACCCTGGAGTCCGTCTTCCGGCAGACGGTCCCGGCCGACGAGGTCCTGGTGATCGACGACGGCTCGACGGACCGCACGGGGGAGGTGGCGAAGGCATACGGGGCGAGGGTTCTGACACCGCCGCACAACCTCGGCAGCAAGGCGAAGGCACAGAACTACGCGCTGCCGCACTGCTCCACCGAACTGGTGCTCGCGGTCGACGCCGACACCGTCCTGGCACCGGACTACATCGAGAGAATCACACCGGCCTTCGACGACCCCGAGGTGGTGGTGGCCGCCGGCACTGTGCAGACCCGGCACACGCGCACGGTGTGGGAGCGGGGCCGGGCCGTCGAGTACCTCTTCGGATTCCACTGGCACCGGCCCATCCAGAACAGCGCCAACAGCCCCGTGGTCTGCTCGGGTTGCTGCTCGGCCTTCCGGCGTGACGCCCTGGTGGCCTTCGGCGGTTTTCCCGAGCGGACCATCGTGGAGGACATGGACTTCACCTGGTCCCAGCAGATCGCGGGCCGGAGAGCCGTCTATGTCAGCGAGGCCGAGGCATGGGCCGCCGACCCCGAGACCCTGACCTACCTGCGCAAGCAGGTGTGGCGCTGGATGGCCGGGTTCTGTCAGAACGTCCGCCTGCACATGGGCGGTCTGATCCTCAGGAAGCCCCTGCTCGCCGTCTGGATCGTTCTCGCGCTGCTGGAGATCGTCACGGCACCGCTGTGGTGGGCCTCGCCTCTGTTCCTCGCCGCCACGACAGAACAGTCCCTGCCATCGGCCCTGGCCTGGTGGGCCGGTGCCGACATACTCCTCACCGTGCCTCCCCTGCTCTATGCGGCCCGGAGGCGGAAGCTGCCGGTTCTGAGAGTGCTGGCGAACATTCCCTGCGTGTACCCGGCGAAGGTGGTGAACCTCTACTACGCGTGGAAGGCGCTCGTCGTCGAACTGCTCCTGGTCCCGCTCCGTCTCTCCCGGGGCCTGACCGTCTACGAGAAAGGCAGACCCCCGACGGCCTGTGGGGCGCGGTGACGCCCCGCGCGGGCCCACGGCGTATCCCGTAGGGTGCCGCCGTGACGACCTATGTGGCGCTGCTGCGCGGTATCAATGTGGGCGGGCAGAAGAAGGTGCCGATGGCGGCGCTGCGCGAGCTGCTGACCGGTCTGGGCCACGGCGCCGTCCGTACGCATCTGCAGAGCGGGAACGCCGTGTTCACCAGCCCGGAGAAGGACCCCCGGCTGCTGGCGCGCGACCTGGAGCAGGCGCTCGCCGGGCGCTTCGGCTTCGAGGTGTCCTGCATCGTCCTCAGTGCGGCGGAGCTACGGGCCGCGGCCGGACGCAACCCTTTCCCGCCCTCGTCGTTCGAGCCGTCGAAGCTGGTCGTGACCTTCCTGTCGGCGCCTCCCGACGCCGGCCGGCTGAGCACCATCGACGCCTCGGCCTACCTTCCGGACGAGTTCCGGATCGGTGAGCGCGAGATCTTTGTGCACTGCCCCCAGGGTCTGGGCACCAGCAAGCTGATGCCGGTGCTTGCGAAGGCCACTGCCGATGTCGTCGCCACCGCCCGCAACTGGAACACGGTGCTCAAGCTCATGGCGATGACGGAGTAGTGAGTGGTACGGCCCAGCGGTCGGGCCGTGTGATCCGGCTGCGGCTGAGGCAGCGCCGGCACTCGGCTGCCCCGACGGCCCGTGGACACCCGAGCGGCCGGGTGGCTGTGGCGGGGCTGGGTTCAGGCGGTGAGGGCCGTCAGGCGTGATACGCGCGACGCGTCGTAGCGCTGCAGCAGCAGACGGGCCAATTCGGGGGCATCGCCGAGCACGGAGGCCAGGACATCCGCCCCGGCCTCCCGGGCGCCGGTCGCGATCCGGTCGGGCAGGAACCCGGGGGCGATGACATACGGGGCGACGGCCACCCGCTCCACCCCCTCGGCGCGCAGTGCCCTTACTGCGTCCGCGGTGCGGGGGAGCGATGCGGAGGCGAACGCAGGCCGCACGGCGCACCAACCGGTGTGCCGCCACTCCCGCGCGATGTCAGCGATCACTGCGATCGCCTCCGGGTCGGAGGAGCCTGCCGAGGCCAGGACGACCCCGGTCGAGCGACGGTCGCCGGGGCGTACCCCGGCTTCGTACAGCCGCCGTTCGAGGGTGGCCGTGAGGAGTGGCGACGGGCCGAGCACATCGGCCTGCCGGAGGGAGAGCTGCGGCAGCCGGGCCGACGCCTCGTGGAGGACCGCCGGGATATCGGCCTTCGCGTGGAAGGCGCGGGTGAGCAGCAGGGGGAGCGCGACCACGTCCTGTACGCCCTCGGCCGTGAGCCGCTTCAGGACCTGGTGCACGCTCGGCGCGCAGAAGTCCAGATAGCCGGTCTCGACGCGCAGCCCGGGCCGCAGCGACCGCACACGCTCGGTGAGCGCGGTGACGGTCGCCGCGTGCCGCGGGTCGCGGCTGCCGTGGGCGACGATCAGCAGGACGGGAGGGGCATGAAGCATGGTCAGCTCTTGGTGAGAAGGCCGCGGCTGCGCAGGACGCGCCGCTCGATCGGGGCGAAGACCAGCAGTTCGATACCGATGCCGACGATGAGGATGAGGAGGATCGCCGAGAGGACCCAGGACATGTCCTGGAGTTCCCGGCCCTGCTCGAGCAGCTGGCCCAGCCCCACGCCCAGGTCGGCGGCGTTCACGATCAGTTCGGCGGCCATCAGGGAGCGCCATGAGAAGGCCCAGCCCTGTTTGAGACCGGCGATGTACCCGGGCAGGGCGGCCGGGAGCAGGACGTGTCGTACGGCGCGCAGCCCGGTCGCCCCGATGACGCGCCCGGCGCGCAGATACAGCGGCGGTATCTGGTCGACGCCCGCCACCAGGCCGTTGGCGATCGACGGTACGGCGCCGAGGAGCACCACGGCGTAGATCGTGGCGTCGGTGAGCCCGAACCAGATGATCGCGGCGGGCACCCAGGCGACGGACGGCAGTGACTGGAGCCCGGAGAGGATCGGGCCGATCGCGGCCCGTACCGGCTTGACCCGGGCGACGATCAGTCCCAGCGGGGTGCCGATCGCGACGGAGACCAGGAAGCCGAGCGCGCCCCGCGAGACGCTGGTCCACACATAGCCCAGGAGCGTGCCGTCCAGCCACTTGTCCTGGAGACTGCGGCCCACCTCCAGCGGGCTGGGGAGCAGATAGTGCTCCTTGACCTCGAAGTGGTAGGCGAGTTGCCACAGCGCCAGCACGATCGCGATGGCCACGATCGGCGGCACGACCTTGGAGAGCAGGGTCCGGCCGATCGGCGCACGCTGCGCGGCCCGGGTCTCCAGCGCGTCGAGGCCCGCCTCCAGCCCGGCGAGCTGGTCGGGTGCGGCGTCGGCGGACTGCTTGGTATCAGTGCTGGCCATGTCGACGGATCTCTCCCCGCAGCTGTTCGGTGATCTCTACGGACAGGTCGGCGACCCCGGCATCCTCGATCCGGCGCGGCTGGGGGATGTCGACCTGCCACTCCCGGGCGATACGGCCCGGGCGGGACGACAGCAGGACGACCCGCTCGGCGAGCCGTACGGCCTCGCGGACGTTGTGGGTGACGAAGAGGACGGAGAGGTTGGTCTCCCGCCAGATGCGGGTCAGCTCGTCGTGCAGGACGTCACGGGTGATGGCGTCCAGGGCGGCGAAGGGCTCGTCCATCAGCAGCAGCTGGCTGTCCTGGGCGAGTGCCCGGGCGAGGGCGACCCGCTGCCGCATACCGCCGGACAGCTCGTGCACCCGCTTGCCGTACGCGCCCTTCAGCCGTACGAGTTCCAGCAGGCGCTCGGCCTCCGGGCGCCGTTCGGGCTTGGGCAGGCCCCGCATCCGCAGGGCGAGTTCGATGTTCCTGCCCGCGGTGAGCCACGGGAAGAGAGCGTGCTCCTGGAACATCAGCGCCGGCCGTCCGCCGGGCACCTCGATGGCCCCGGCGGAGGGCCTGTCCAGCCCCGCGACCAGGTTGAGCAGCGTGGACTTACCGCAGCCGGAGGCCCCCAGAAGGGTGACGAACTCGCCGGGTGCGACGTCGAGGGTGATGTCATCCAGTACGAGCTGCTGAGCACCGGGCCGGCCGAAAGACTTCGAGACGTGGTCGATACGGGCGGCGTAGGACACTGCCGTGTCGTCCGCGGCCGCCTTGGTGAGCGTGGTGGTGGCCATGAGTGTCACCTCCTGGGGAGCGATCCGGTTGCTGGTTACTTGGAGCCGAGACCGGCGTCGTCGACCTCGGGCCTGCCTTCGGCCTTCAGCACCTTGTTGAGCAGGGTGAGGTCGTAGATGCCCTTGAGGTCGGGCTTCTGGAGCAGCCCAGCCTTGACCGCGTGGTCGGCCTCGCGGTTCAGCGTGGACGCCAGCGGATCATCGGTGATCTCGACGTTCTTGAAGGCGGGGTCGAGCACCTCGGCCGGCAGCGGCTTGCCGGTGTCCTTCTCCAGGGCGGCGTTGATGGCCTTCTTCGCGTCCTCGGGGTGGTCCTTGATCCACGCGTTGGTCCTCACCGAGCCGCGCAGCACCGCCTCGACGACATCCGGGTGCTGCTTGAGGAACTTCTGGGAGACGATCAGGTTCGTGATGACGAACTTGCCGTCCTTCCAGAGCTTCTTCTCGTCGAGGAGGACCTTCCCACCCTCCGCGACCAGCTTGGACGCCGTGGGCTCGGGGACCCATGCGCCGTCGATATCGCCGCTCTTGAAGGCGACCGGAGTCACCTTGTTGTCCGTACGGGCAATGGAGACATCGCCCTTGCCGGTGGTCGCGTCGACCTTGTAGCCCTTCTCGGCCAGGTAGTTGAGGAGCGCCACGTCCTGGGTGTTGCCCAGCTGCGGGGTGGCGATCGTCTTGCCCTTGAGGTCGTCCAGGCTCTTGATCTTCTTCGGGTCGACCACGAGCGAGACACCACCGGAGGCGGAGCCGGAGATGATCTTCAGGCTCTTGCCGTGGGACTTGGTCCAGCCGTTGATCGAGGGGGAGGGGCCGATCCAGCCCATGTCGATGGCACCGGAGTTGAGGGCCTCGATCTCGGCCGGGCCCGCGTTGAAGACCCGGGGCGTGACCTGGGTGCCGCCCAGTTCCTTCTGGATCAGGCCCTTGCCGCCGAGGCCGACCAGTGCCGTGGAGTGGGTCGTGTTCGAGAAGTAGCCGATCTTCACCTGGTCAAGGCCGTCGACCTTCTTGCCCTTGGCCACCGGAGCCTTGGCCTCCTGCTTGGCCTCGGAGCCGTAGCCGCAGGCGCCCAGGGCGCCGGCCAGCAGGGGGAGGGAGATGACGGCCGCGAACAGACGGCGGCGGGGGCCCCCGTGCCGCAGGCCGGTGGATGGTCGGACGAGGGGGGAGCGATCGGCAGACACGGGAGGGAGTCCTCTCGTCAGGCCGGGCGACCGTGGTGTCAGGTCACGCCCGGCAGTTCAGTGGATCTTCGGAAGTGGTGCGGATACATGGCGGCGCGGTGCTGCCCAGGGGTCAGCACACACATCGCCCGACTCCGCCCTGGCCGCTTCCGCGAACGCCGCTGCCGATGCGGCCGCCCTCTTTCGCGAAGGTCGAGAAGACGTCGATGGTCATCAGAAGTCCCACCCCTCGTCGTCCTGGGCGGCGCCGACCTCGGCCTCCGAGGCCGCGAAGGCGGCGCCCGCCATGCCTGCCGTCAGGGTCGTTCCGTCCGCCGGGTCGATCAGCAGGAAGGACCCGGTGCGCCGGGAGTCGGCGTAGGCGTCGAGCGCCAGCGGCTCCGCGGTGCGGATGACCACCCGGCCGATGTCGTTGGCCGCCAGCTCGCCCGGTGCCGGGTGCTGCGAGAGGTCGTCGAGAGTCAGCCGCGAGGGGATGTCCTTGACGATCGCCTTGACGGTGCGGGTGGTGTGCTTGAGCAGCACCCGCTCACCGACCTTCAGCGGCCGGTCGTGCAGATGGCAGACCGTCGCCTCGATGTCCTGGGTGGGGGTGGGCGCCGAGGCGGCCGGGACGATGATGTCGCCGCGGGAGATGTCGAGGTCGTCGGTGAGCCGTACGGTCACGGACTGCGGCGCCCAGGCCACATCGACCGGCACGCCGAGCGCGTCGATGGCCTCGATGGTGCTGGTCCGGCCGGAGGGCAGGACGGTGACGCTGTCGCCGGTGCGCAGCACACCGGAGGCGATCTGGCCGGCGTAGCCGCGGTAGTCGGGGTGCTCGGCTGTCTGCGGCCGGATCACGTACTGGACCGGGAAACGGGCCGGGTCGGCGGACGGGTCGGTGCTCACCGACACGGTCTCCAGGTGCTCCAGTACGGTCGGTCCGCCGTACCAGTCCATGTTCGCCGAAGCGGTCACGACGTTGTCCCCGGCCAGTGCGGAGATCGGGATCGTGGTGATCTCCGGAACGCCGAGCGAGGCGGCGTAGGCGGTGAACTCCTCGGCGATGGCGGCGAACACCGGCTCGGCGTAGTCGACCAGGTCCATCTTGTTGACCGCGAGGACGACATGCGGCACGCGGAGCAGCGCGGCGACGGCCGCATGGCGGCGGGTCTGCTCCACGACGCCGTTGCGCGCGTCCACCAGGACGACCGCCAGCTCGGCGGTCGAGGCACCGGTGACCATGTTCCGGGTGTACTGCACATGGCCGGGGGTGTCGGCGAGGATGAACCGGCGGCGCGGTGTGGCGAAGTAGCGGTAGGCGACATCGATGGTGATGCCCTGCTCGCGCTCCGCCCGCAGTCCGTCGGTGAGCAGAGCGAGGTCCGGGGCCTCCTGGCCCCGGCTGCGCGAGGCGTGCTCCACGGCCTCCAGCTGGTCGGCCAGCACGGACTTGGAGTCGTGCAGCAGCCGCCCGACGAGGGTGGACTTGCCGTCGTCGACGGATCCGGCCGTGGCGAAGCGCAGCAGGGACGTGGCCGAGGTCTGCTCGGCTATGGACGTGGTGCTCATGGTTAGAAGTACCCCTCCCGCTTGCGGTCCTCCATGGCGGCCTCGGACAGCTTGTCGTCGGCCCGGGTCGCGCCGCGTTCGGTGAGCCGGGAGGCGGCGATCTCGGCGATGACCTGCTCGATGGTGACGGCGTCGGAGTCGACCGCGCCGGTGCAGGACATGTCGCCGACCGTGCGGTAACGCACCAGGCGGTTCTCGAGGGGCTCGCCGTCCTTGGGGCCGCCCCACTCGCCCGGCGCCAGCCACATGTTGTTACGGGCGAAGACCTTGCGCTCGTGCGCGTAGTAGATCTCCGGCAGCTCGATGCCCTCGCGGGCGATGTACTGCCACACGTCCAGCTCGGTCCAGTTCGACAGCGGGAAGACCCGGACGTGCTCGCCGGGGGAGTGACGGCCGTTGTAGAGCTGCCACAGCTCCGGGCGCTGCCGGCGCGGGTCCCAGCCGCCGAACTCGTCCCGCAGGGAGAACACCCGCTCCTTGGCGCGGGCCTTCTCCTCGTCCCGCCGCCCGCCGCCGAAGACCGCGTCGAACCGGCCCTTCTCGATGGCGTCCAGCAGCGGAACGGTCTGCAGCGGGTTACGGGTGCCGTCCGGGCGCTCGCGCAGCTTCCCGGCGTCGATGAACTCCTGCACGGAGGCCACATGGAGCCGCAGCGAGTGCCGGGCCACGGTGCGGTCGCGGTAGTCGATGACCTCGGGGAAGTTGTGCCCCGTGTCCACATGCAGCAGGGAGAACGGGATCGCCGCGGGCGCGAACGCCTTCAGCGCCAGATGCAGCATGACGATGGAGTCCTTGCCGCCGGAGAAGAGGATCACCGGCCGCTCGAACTCGCCCGCCACCTCGCGGAAGATGTGCACCGCCTCGGACTCCAGGGCGTCCAGGTGCGACAGGGCGTACGGGTTGTCGGTGGTCTCGCCGGTCTGAGCAACCGTCGTCATGCCAGTCCCCTCTCGACCAGCAGCGCGCCGAGCGCAGCTGCGGACTCCTGCACGGTCTGGGTGTGCGACTCGATCCGCAGGTCGGGCGTCTCCGGCTCCTCGTAGGGGTCGTCGACCCCGGTCAGACCGGAGATCTCGCCGGCCGCCTGCTTGGCGTAGAGGCCCTTCACATCGCGTACGGAGCACACCTCCACCGGAGTCGCCACATGCACCTCCAGATAGGCGGTGCCCGCGGCCTGGTGGCGCTTGCGGACGGCCTCACGGCTGTCGGCGTACGGGGCGATCACCGGAACGAGAGCCTTCACGCCGTTCGACGCCAGGAGCTCGGCGACGAAGCCGATCCGCTGCACATTGGTGTGGCGGTCCTCGCGGGTGAAGCCGAGGCCGGCGGAGAGGAACTCACGGATCTCGTCCCCGTCCAGCACCTCCACCCGGTGCCCCTCGCCCCGCAGCTGCTCCGCCAGCGCGTGGGCGATCGTCGTCTTGCCCGCGCTCGGCAGACCGGTGAGCCAGATCGTGGCACCCACCTGAGGCGCATCCGCCCCGCGGTCCGTCAGGCTCATCTTCCGTCCTTCGTCTCGTCGTTCGGTCATCGGCTCAGCCGTGGAGCCCGCACTCGGTCTTGCTGCTGCCCGCCCAGCGGCCGGACCGGGCGTCCTCGCCCGCGAGTACGCGCCGGGTGCAGGGGGCGCAGCCGACCGACGCGTAGCCGTCCGTCAGCAGGGGGTTGGTGAGCACGCCGTGCTCGGCGACGTACGCGTCCACGTCCTCCTGCGTCCAGCGGGCGATCGGGGAGATCTTGACCTTCTGCCGCTTGGCGTCCCAGCCGACGACCGGGGTGTTCGCCCGGGTCGGGGACTCGTCGCGGCGCAGTCCGGTCGCCCAGGCGTCGTAGGCCCGCAGCCCGTCCTCGAGCGGCTTGACCTTGCGCAGCGCGCAGCACAGGTCCGGATCGCGGTCGTGCAGCTTCGGGCCGTACTCGGCGTCCTGCTCGGCGACAGTCTGCCGCGGTGTCAGCGTGATCACGTTGACGTCCATCACGGCGTCGACCGCGTCGCGGGTGCCGATGGTCTCCGGGAAGTGGTAGCCGGTGTCGAGGAACACCACGTCCACGCCCGGGGCGGCGCGTGAGGCGAGATGGGCCACGACGGCGTCCTCCATCGAGGAGGTGACGCAGAAGCGGCTGCCGAAGGTGTCGGTGGCCCAGCGCAGGATGTCCAGCGCGGACGCGTTCTCCAGGTCGCGGCCCGCCTGTTCGGCCAGCTCCTGGAGCTCGTCAGCGGTGCACTGCTGTGCGGTGGTCATGAGGTGGTGCCCCCTTCACTGCGGTCGCGCTGCAGACCCTTGGCCAGCAGCCCGAGGAACGAGAGGCGGAACGCCCGGTTGCAGGACCCGCATTCCCAGGCGCCGTGGCCCTCCTCGGAGGGCCGCAGGTCCTCGTCCCCGCAGTAGGGGCAGTAGAACGGCGCTGCTCGTTCGCTCATGCCGCGTCCTCCCTCTCGTCCGCTGCGCTCACGACAGCGCCTCCTCGTCCGCGCGGGCAGCCCACTGGGCGAACCGCTCGCCGTCCTGGCGCTCCGCCTGGAACCGCTTCACCACGCGCTCGACGTAGTCCGGCAGCTCGTCGGCGGTGACCTTCAGACCGCGCACCTTGCGGCCGAAGCCGGGCTCCAGGCCCAGTGCCCCGCCGAGATGGACCTGGTAGCCCTCGACCTGGTTGCCGTCGGAGTCCAGGACGAGCTGTCCCTTGAGGCCGATGTCGGCGACCTGGATACGGGCACAGGCGTTCGGGCAGCCGTTGAGGTTGATGGTGATCGGCTGGTCGAAGTCGGGGAGACGGCGCTCCAGTTCGTCGATGAGCGACGCACCGCGCGCCTTGGTCTCGACGATGGCGAGCTTGCAGAACTCGATGCCGGTGCAGGCCATGGTGCCGCGCCGGAACGGCGAGGGGCTGACCCGCAGGTCCAGCGCCTCCAGCCCGGCGACCAGCGACTCGACGTGGGCCTCTGCCACATCGAGCACGATCATCTTCTGCTCGACGGTGGTGCGCACCCGGCCCGAGCCATGGGCCTCGGCCAGTTCGGCGATCTTCGTCAGGACGGTGCCGTCGACGCGGCCGACGCGGGGGGCGAAGCCGACGTAGAACCGGCCGTCCTTCTGGCGGTGGACGCCGATGTGGTCGCGCCACTCCTGCGGGGGCTCCGCGGGTGCGGGGCCGTCGGTCAGCTTGCGCTCGAGGTACTCGTCCTCCAGCACCTGGCGGAACTTCTCGGCGCCCCAGTCGGCGACCAGGAACTTGAGCCGGGCGCGGGTGCGCAGCCGCCGGTAGCCGTAGTCGCGGAAGATACCGACGACGCCTGCCCAGACGTCCGGCACCTCGTCCAGCGGGACCCAGGCGCCCAGCCGCACACCGATCTTGGGGTTGGTCGACAGGCCGCCGCCCACCCACAGGTCGAACCCGGGGCCGTGCTCGGGATGGTGCACGCCGACGAACGCGATGTCGTTGATCTCGTGCGCCACGTCCAGCAGCGGGGAGCCGGAGACCGCCGTCTTGAACTTCCGCGGGAGGTTCGAGAACTCCTTGCTGCCGATGTAGCGGCTGTGAATCTGCTCGATCGCGGGTGTGCCGTCGACGATCTCGTCCTCGGCGATCCCGGCGACCGGCGAGCCGAGGATGACCCGCGGAGTGTCGCCGCAGGCCTCGGTCGTGGACAGGCCGACACCCTCGAGCCGCCGCCAGATCTCGGGCACGTCCTCGATGCGGATCCAGTGCAGCTGGATGTTCTGCCGGTCGGTGACGTCCGCGGTGCCGCGGGCGAACTCGTCGGAGATCTCGCCGATGACGCGCAGCTGTCCGGTGGTCAGCCGGCCGCCGTCGACGCGGACGCGGAGCATGAAGTACCTGTCATCCAGCTCCTCCGGCTCCAGGACGGCGGTCTTGCCGCCGTCGATCCCGGGCTTGCGCTGGGTGTAGAGGCCCCACCAACGCATCCGCCCGCGCAGGTCGTTCGGGTCGATCGAGTCGAATCCGGCCTTCGAGTAGATCGTCTCAATGCGTGTCCGGACGTTGAGACCGTCGTCGTCCTTCTTGAACTGCTCGTTGCCGTTGAGCGGAGTGAAGTGGCCCACGGCCCACTGGCCCTCGCCGCGGTGGCGGCCGGCCTTGCGGCGGGTCGTGGCAGCGGTTGCACGTTCTGGGGTGGCGGCCATGGGTGTCTGTCCTTCGGGGCGGCTCAATACGGCGGACGTGCTCGGGGCGTCCAGCTGACCTGCGGGTACGTAAGTGGGCTCAGCACGGTGGGCAGGCGCGTGCTGTGGTCCGGCTCAGGGGTGCTCACTCGTCCGCGGCGGTGGGGACGGTGCTGCGTGCGGCGGCGCTGTGACTGTCAGCCCGCCGGACACATGGCGCTGGACATGCGGCCGAGGTCGACGTGGCGTCGACTCACCAAGGCAATTCCAGCTCGAGACATGACGAAAGCGT
This sequence comes from Streptomyces sp. 8N706, assembly GCF_052245415.1. Classification (NCBI taxonomy): domain Bacteria; kingdom Bacillati; phylum Actinomycetota; class Actinomycetes; order Kitasatosporales; family Streptomycetaceae; genus Streptomyces; species Streptomyces sp. 8N706. The sequence goes on from NZ_JBQQBW010000049.1 coordinate 49,120, forward strand.
GTCACGCGGGTCTCTGGAGCGTCCACTGATGTCCAGTATCCGGACGACATCGTCCCGGTTTATGAGACGGTGTGTCGTTGGTCACGCGCGTCGCTCGCGCGGTGGGTGCCGCGTGCCCCCGGGCGTCGGACGGCGCCCGGCCACGGACCGGGCGCGGGGACCTCGGGCTCCTCCTCGGTGGTCGTCGCGAAGACCCGGAAGCCGCGCCGCCGGTAGGTGTCGAGGGCGTACGGCCCGTCCTTGCTGCAGGTGTGCACCCACACCCGCTTGGTCGGGGCCAGATTCTCCCACCGCTCGGCGAGGTCCCAGGCGCGGGCCGTGCCCTCGCTCAGCAGCAGGCCTCCGATGCGCCGCCCCCGGAAGGCCGGCAGGAGCCCGAAGTAGCTGATCTCCACCACGCCCGCGTCCTGGGCGTCCAGCTCGATGTACCCGGCCGGTGTCCCGCGGTCGTAGGCCACCCACGTCTCCTTGCCGGGCCGCTCGAGGTCCTCCCGCCACCGCGCGTACGACCAGCCGAGCCGGTCGGTCCAGCGGATGTCTCCGCCGACGGCGGTGTAGAGGAAGCGGCTGAACTCCGGGGACGGGACCTGCGACCGGACGATCCGTATGCCGCCGCCGTCCGCCGACGGGGCGGCGGGGACCAGGTCGGCGGGCGAGGTCTGCTCCAGGGACCACGTGGTCACGGTGATGGTCATGCCGTCAGCCAACCACGCCGTGCCGGCCCCGGGCTCACCGGACCTGGATCAGCCTGCCGAACACGACCACGTTCCCGTTGTAGCCGGATCCCCTGGCGAAGCGGCCACCGCACGTTATGACGCGGATCTCCGGCCGGCCGGTGTCGGCGTACACCCGCTCGGCGGGGAAGTTCCGCTTCTCGAAGACCTCGATGCCGTAGATCTCGAACACGGCGGTGCGGCCGTCCTGTCGGACGGCCTCGACATGGTTGCCCTTCTTCAGGGCTCCGAGGTTGTAGAAGACGACCGGGCCCGCCGCGTTGTCCACATGCCCGACGACGACCGCGGTTCCTTGCTCCCCCGGGGTGACCGCGTCCTTGAACCAGCCCGCGAGGTTCTTGTCCGACGCCGGTGGCGACTGGATCCAGCCGTCGGGCTCCAGCCCGAGAGCCGTCAGCGGGGCATCGACCCTGATCGCGGGGATCTTCACCCGGGCCGGGGTGGACGCGGGGAGCGCGGGTGGTGCCGCCGAGGGGGAGGTCCCCGCCGCACCCGCGGTCCGTCCGGCCGTGGCGGCCTCGGCGGCCGGCTGCGGCGGGCCGGCGGCCTCCTCGGCCCCGTTCCGTATCAGGGCCACTCCGGCGAGGAGAGCGAGAGCTATGGCGCCCCAGGGCGAGTTCCTCCTGCGTACCGGCACATAGCGGCCACGGCTCCGCCCGTCCTTCGCACCCATCTCTCTCCCCTCGGGGAGCGCGGGGCGCTCGCGCTCCGCGCTGGTCGTATGACGGAACGTTACGGCGGGAGCGGTGGCACCGGCGACAGCAGAGAGGACGAACGGGTGGCGGCGGGGCCCGGACAACCGCCGCGGGGGCGGATGCGGCCCGTTCGGACCAACACCGGCATGCACACCCGGCCGGGCCGGGCGACTGTCGACATGGACGCGTCCCACCGCAACCCCGGGTGCTACCCCCGCAGCGCGTCCGCCAGGAGGAAGACCATGCCCCTGATCCGCGCCGCCGCGGCCACGGCCCTGGCCGCAGCCGTTCTCGCCGTACCCGCACGGCCCGCCGCCGCGGACCCGGCGGGCAGCGTGCGCCCGCACACGAGCAGTGCGGATCCGGGTACGGGTACCGCGGCCCCCGGCAGCGCCGATCCCGGCAGCGTCGATCCGGGTCGTGCGGGGCCGAGCCGTATCGTCGTCGTGCCCTCGGCGGCCGAGCAGGGCGCCATCCTGACGATCACCGTCGACGGCAGCGCCTGCCGCGGCATCGGCAGAAGCTACGACGCCATCGTGGAGTCCAACGCCTTCC